>JAJRXN010000527.1 GCA_024276295.1 Acidobacteriota bacterium | reverse complement strand
TCGTTGAGCCCCCCGGCCTCGCCGATCATGTCGAGCAGCGTGCGCTGGCCGAGCATCTCGTAGATCCCGGGCTTCGAGACGGCGCCGATCACGCTGACGCGACGGCTGACGTACTCCTTGATGACGACCGTCACCTGCGGGTCGAGCACGAGGTCCTTGGCCTTGAGCAGCGTGGCGATCAGTTCCTCGGACTGCTTGGAGGTCAGCCCGCCGACGCCGACGGCCCCGACCAGCGGAAGCGAGATCGTGCCGTCGGGATCGACCCGTTTTTCCATGGTCAGTTCCGGCATGCCGAAGACCCGGATCTCGAGCAGATCCTGCGGGCCGATCACCATCCCGGCCGGCTGGGGGTTGTCGAGAAAGGCCCGGCCGGAGCCGTGCGGCGGGTCCGGGGCCGGCGCGGCCGCGTCCTGGCCGAATGCGGGAAGCAGGCACGCGGCGAGCAGCAGCACGGCGAGCAGGCGGGGAAGCGGTCGGTTCATGGCGGTCTACCTCTTCTTCGTGGGCTCAGAACCGGAACGAGCCGGTTGTCGAAACATAGGTCTGTTCGTCGTCGGCAAACGGCACGTTCGACGTGCGCGTCCTCCGTCCGACGCGCAGGCCGAACAGGAAGCCGGAGCGGAGCTGGACCAGAAAGCCCCCGTACACGTCGTCGATCCGGTCCTCGCGCAGAAAACCGACGTTGCCGTTGGCGTCGCGGGTGATCGTCGTCGGCTCGGGCCACACGAGATCGCGCCGCCCGATGCCTGCCTGGAGACCGAGCCAGCGTCCGATGAACCACTCCACATCGATCGCGCGGCGTTCGAGTTCGTAGTACAGGTTGCGCTCGAAGGTCGAGAATCGCACGTCGCGTTCCCCGCGCAGCGTGATCCGGATGCGGCCCGTCGGGAGGAGGGTCACCCTGCCGAGCGCGACCGTCCCGTCGAACGGCGTGGGCTTGTTCGACAGTGTCGGGTCGGTGTTCTCGAGCCGCGCCCTGCCGAACGCGATCCGCCCGGAGATCGAGGCCTGGGGCCTGAACTCGAAGCCGACGGTCACCCGGCGGTCGCGCGAGTCGCGTTGGGCCTCGTCGGCGAGGAAGTCGTAGTCCCGGGTCTGGTAGCGCACGAACAGCCGGGTCCGTCCGCGGGGGCGCCAGCCCAGCTCGCCGGCCAGCTCGGTGCGGTCGTAGTTGTAAGCCGTGCCGATGTCGACCCCGTTCGGCCCGCCGAGCGTCGTGCCGTCGCCATCGGGGTCGATGAAATAGCGCGCGTCGAGGTCCGGGTCGGAGTAGCGCAGGGTGGCCAGCTTCGCCGAGGCGACCAGGTCGGTCTTGCCGCCGAGGAACAGGTAGGCGGTCTCGCCGATCTCGGTCTGGCGGACGCGCAGCCGCTGGTCGAGTTCGCTCAGTGGCCGCTGTCTCGTGGTCGACCATGAGCCCTCGGTGGACAACAGGACCGGGCCGAGCATCACATCGAGCCGGCTCTCGAACTCGTTGTTGTTGGCGTCGATGCCGTCGACGCCGAAGAACATCTCGCGCAGCAGCTTGTCGTGCAGCGTCAGGACGACCCGGCGACCGAAGTGGCTCTGGGCCCGGACCTCGCCGCCGAGCTTGACGGTCCAGGCGCCGACCCGGTTCGGATCGTCCGGCGGTGTCAGGAACACGTTGTTGTCGAAGCCGATGTTCTCGATCAGGAAGTCCAGATCGACCAGAAACGGACCCCAGCTCCGCGCACCGTCGATCTCCGGGAACGGACGATCGCGGGTGGGCGTCTGGGCGATCGCCACCGAGCCGGCCAGCAGCAGCAGACATCCGACGGCGGCGCGCCGGGCCGCGCCGGTCAGGGACTCCATCCGAACCTCTCAGGCCCCGGCCTGAGGCCGAAGCCGGCAGAGTCTAGCCCGGATCGGACGCGAAATCCCGGCGCCCGGCGACGGCGCGCGCCGCGGCGACTCCGCATGAGGGGCCGGCCCCGGGATCGGTCGCGCCGGGCTCCGGACACGGCGCCACGACGCGGAACAGGCGGCCCGCCAGGACCGCCTGCCGCCGGAAGGGAACGGGCCCCGGGAAAACCGGCTAGGTTGCCGGGGGAACGCTCGGGCTGAGATCCTGCTCCTCGTCGTCGTCCCCGATCGCCTGGTCGACGGCGACCGCGACGATGACCGCGGCCAGCACCGCCGTGATCGTGGCGCCGACCGGCGTCGAGATCCAGCGGCCGAAGCCGCTCTTGCCGCCCTCGTCACCGGTGGCGGCGGGGCTGACCGCCGGAAGTGCCAGCGTGATGCGCTGCCGCTCGCCGGCGATCGCCTCGACGGGAGCCGCTGCGACCGGCTGGCCGGCGGCCGATTCGAGCAGAAGGATGTAGCGTCCTGCGGCGAGCCCCTGCAGGCCGAAGCGGCCCTTCGCGTCGGTCGTCGTTCGTGTCGTGGGTTCGTTGGCGCCTTCGGGGATCAGGCTGACGGAGAGATCGGCCATCGGCCGGGAGAGATCCGGGCTGAGCACCCGGCCCTCGAGCGCGGCGGACGCCGCCGGGCCGGCGAATCCCGGCGCCACGGGCCCGATGACGAGGGCCGCCACGACCAGCGCGGTGATCGGCTGGAACCTTTTCTGACTCATGCGTGACTCCACTCGAGGCTTCCTGCCCCTCAACTGTTGCGGGCTCGGACGCTGCGGGGTCGCAAGGCGCATCGCTCGGCACGACCCGTCACCATCCAAACCTAGATCCTTCTTCGCGCTCGCGCACCACGACGCCGGGGCCATGTGGCGAGCCGGCCCGACCATTTCCCCCCGGGCAATTGCTCACAGGTCTGATATACCGCATCGTGGCCGAGGTTCCAAGGGAGGATCGAGTGAAACTTTCTGAACACTTGGAGGCGCTGGCGTCGATCCTCCGGCGGGAGTCGATCCGCCGGGGGCGGTTCGTGCTGGCCTCCGGCAGGGTCTCGGACTACTACCTGGACTGCCGCCGGACGACCCTCCATCCGGAGGGCGCGTACCTGGTCGGGCTGCTGATGCTCGAGCGGATGCGGGCCCGGGGCTGGTCTCCTGGCGGCATCGGCGGCCTGACGCTCGGGGCCGACCCGGTCGCGACGGCCGTCGCCGTCGTGTCCCACCTCGAGGGCGAGCCGATTCCGGCGTTTCTCGTGCGCAAGGAGCGCAAGACCCACGGGACGGCCCAGCGGATCGAGGGGGCCCCTCCTGCCGGGAGTCCGGTCGTCGTCGTCGAGGACGTGGTGACCAGCGGCGGCAGCGCGATCACGGCGGTGGAGGCCTGTCGCGAGGCGGAACTGCGGCCGCTCGGCGTGCTGGCGGTGGTCGACCGAGAGGAGGGCGGCCGGGAGGCGCTCGCCGAGCACGGTCTCGAACTCGAGACCCTGTTCACGGCACGCGAGCTGCTCTGAAGGCCCGCCGGCGGGCGTGCGGGTCGGACGGGAAGGCCCGCCAGTTTGGCCGATTCGCGGTCGGACAGGGGCCGTCGGCCCGTCCGGCTCTCCACGAAACCCCTTGCCGGACCGTGCCTTTCCGCTTGGCACGGTCCGTGCTGTCTCGTCCGGTGCGCATCCACGGCTGACCTGCCGGCGCGGAGGACGAGACGATGCTTCGCGAGCCTCTCGACGAGAACCTGCTCGACGACCTCACCCGGCTGGTCGGCCGGCCCGCGATCGTCGTGCGCGAGGCCCTCGCGCGGCTGATGGGCGCGCTCGTCGACGGGGTGGACCGCGACCTCGGCCGGAGACTCGGCGCCTTTCCAATGACCGCCTGGCAGTCGATCGCACCCGACTGCCCGCTGACGCGGGAAATCTGGTCGTCCGTGGTCGGCGCGGGAATGACCGCCGAAGAGGCGTTCACCGCGCTCGCCGTGGTCGACGATCACGTCCGCCGCCGCTACGGCGCCGACGCCTGGCAGAATGTCGCCGCGTGGGGGCCGCGGCTTGCGGGACGCTGCGATCCCGAGCCGGTTCCCGAGGGGCACGCGCGCCTTCCGAGCCACTTCTCCTGACCAGACGGCCGTGCCGGGCCGGGGGGACGGGCGTATAAGCTCCGTGCCCCGGAGGCACGATGTCCGAGATCACCGCACGGCCGCTGCACTCCCGCCGGTCCGGCCGCGGCCGGTTCCGGCGGCTCATGCTGACCACCCTGGCGGCGTCGGGGCTCCTCGTCGGCTTCGCCGGGGCGATGTGGGCCGCGGGTCGCTTCGATCCCCGGGCACTCCCGCTGCTCTGGAGCGAGCCGCTCCAGCTCGCCAAGAACCTCGCGCGCACCGACCCGGTGGTCCGGCAGCACCTCGGCGAGATCCGCCGCTTCGCGTTTCTTCCCCGCGGCGAGGTCCACGTCGACGGCGTCCGGGGGTGGTCCCAGTTCGAACTCGAGGTCCATGGAACGCGCGGGGACGGCCGGCTCGAGATGCGCCTCGTGCGCCAGGGGGGGCAGTGGTTCTGGGAGTGGGCCAATCTGCGGCTCGAGGACGGCACGCTGCTGGTCCTCGGCGTTCCCTGATCGATCCGCCGCACCCGCTCCGCGTCAGGACGCGCCCGCCTCGAGGCCGATGCGCTCCTCGAGGAACGACAGCGCCCGCTCGAGAGCCTCCGGCCGCGACGTCTCGCTGTAGCCGAACGCCCTCGGATCGAGCAGGTCGGTCCCGGCTCCGGGGATCGACGCGACGGTCAGCGCCGAGCCGGTCGACTCGAAGCCCCTGCGCATCTCCTCGATCCGTGCCGGGCCGAGCGATCGATTCAGCTCGCCGACGAGGAGCATCGTCTCGAACGGAACCTCGTGGCTCGGCGCCGCGTCATCGGTCAGCAGGGCGCTGTCGGCCACCAGCGCGCCGATGTCGTCGGAGTTCTCGGAAAACCGCATCGCCCAAGCCGCTCCCGAGGCGAGCGCGAGCACTCCGAGGCGCGCCTGCTCGAGGCCCGGAAGCCGGTGCAGCCGGTCGGCCGCCGCGCGGAGCAGGGCCAGCGAGCGTTCCCCGTCGACTCCGGCGAGCGCATCCCGTTCGGCCAGCCGCGTCGTGAGCACGAGGCCGTCGTAGACGTCGGGGACGACGACCGCCAGCCCGCGGGAGGCGATCTCCCGCGCCAGGGTGCGCACGTCCTCGTTGACGCCCCACGAACCGTGGACCAGCAGGACGCCGCCCGATACCTCGCCTTCGGGCGTCACGACGAACAGCCGGCCGGGCGGCTCGACCGCGTCGGTCCGTTCCCACGTTCCCGGCAGCCCTTCGTCGGCGGGGACCGGATCCCCGGTCGGGGGAGCCTCGACGATCGAGGGCATCGCGTACTGCACCGGGCGGGTTTCCTGCGGCTCGCATCCGGGCAGCAGCGCCCCCGCGAGCACGGCGATCACGGCGATCGGGACGATTCCCGGGGTCGCTGGGCGTCGCGCGCCGTCCGTTCTCGAGTCCTGCATCACGGTGTCCTTCCTCCGTCCTGTGCCTGCTTTCGTTCGCTCGCTCCGGCCGTTCAGCGCGCCGGCAGCGGCTCTTCAGCGCGCCACGCGGCGGCGTCTTCGCGGAGCTGTTCGACCAGCCGGGCGACCTGGGTGCGGGTCCGGGTCCACGGACCGGAGTTGTCGATCACGTAGTCCGCGACCGCGACCTTCTCGCTCGTCGGCATCTGCGAGCGGATGCGGGCTCCCGCGGCATCGACATCGAGCCCGTCACGCTCCATCAGCCGCGTGATCTGCAGCTCGACGGGGCAGGTCACGACGAGCAGCCGCGGGAACTCGCGGTGGCGACCGGTCTCCACCAGCAGTGCGGCGTCGTAGATCACGATCGGCGAGCCGGTCCGTTCGATCGTCCGCGTGATCCGCCGCGCGCTTTCCACCTGCACTAGCGGGTGGACGATCTGTTCGAGCGTCGTCCTGCGCGCCTCGTCCTCGAAGACCTGCCGGGCGAGCCGTGCGCGGTCGATGCCGCCGTCGGCGGAGAGGATCCCGTCGCCGAACGCGGCGACGACCGATCCGACCGCGGCCCCTCCGGGGTCGAGCAGCTCGTGGACCAGCGCGTCGGCATCGATCACCGGGATGCCCTGCTCGCGCAGCATGCCGGCGACCGTGCTCTTGCCGGTGGCGATGCCCCCGGTCAGCGCCACGATCAGCGCCCGGCGCTCCCGCCGCGGATTCCATGGCCCTTTGCTCACCCGCACTCTCCGAGCTGCCGCTCGGCCGCCTGCAGCGTGTTCTGCAGCAGCAGCGCCACCGTCAGCGGCCCCACGCCTCCCGGCACCGGCGTCACGGCGCCGGCGACCTCCCGGACCTCGCCGAAATGGACGTCGCCTACGAGAGTGCGGCCCTTGGCGAGGAAGCGCTCGAGACGCCGGGCCTGCCCCTCCAGCAGGTCACGGCCCGCCGCTTCGTCCTCGATCGCGTTGATGCCGACGTCGATCACGACTGCGCCGGGGCGGACGTGGCCGCCCCGGATCAGGCCCGGGACGCCGACGGCGGCGACGAGCACGTCGGCCTGCCGGCAGGTCGCCTCGAGATCGGCGGTGCGCGAATGGCAGATCGTCACCGTTGCGTGGCGGGCGAGCAGAAGGTGGAGCAGCGGCTTGCCGACGATGTTCGACCGGCCGACGATCACCGCGTGACGCCCTTCGAGCGGGATCCCGTAGTGATCGAGCAGCTCGATCACGCCCAGCGGCGTGCAGGGCACGAGGCCGTCGTCGTCTCCGAGCAGCAGCCTGCCCGCGTTGAGCGGATGGAAGCCGTCGACGTCCTTTTCGGGGGGGACCGCGCGCTGGATCTCCCGGGGGTCGAGATGCTCCGGCACCGGAAGCTGGACCAGCATGCCGTGGACCGAGCGGTCGGTCGCCAGTTCGTCGATCGCGGCGAGCAGCCGCTCGCGCGTGACGTCGGCGGGGAGCGCCACCAGCCGCGAAACGAAACCCGCCTCTTCGGCGCGGCGCGTCTTGTTGCGCACGTAGACCTGGCTGGCCGGATTCTCACCGACCAGAACGACCGTCAGCCCCGGTCGGACTCCGGTCCGCTCGAACAGCGCGGCCGCGCGGTCGCGGACACGCTCGAGGACCGCGGCCGCGACCTTCCTGCCGTCGAGGATCGTCGCACTCATGCTCCGGCGTCTCCCTGTTCCGGCACCGCCTCGCCGGTGCCCGGGAAGGTGATCGTGAAGGGGATGCGGACCTGGAACGTTCGCGAGCCGGCCTGCAGGAACGGGATCTCGAGCATCATCATGCCGTCCTCGGGCACCGGGGGTCGCGGGAAGACCAGCAGTCCTTCCCTGCGCCCGCCGGGCGGGACGTCGATCGAGCCGTCGAGCAGACCGCGCATGAAGCGCTCGAGTTCCCCGGCCCCGGGCCCCGATGACTCGATGTCGGAGCGCAGCAGCTCGTAGGCGCGCGTGTAGTCCAGCGCCGGCGTGTTGACCGTGCGGTCCGTCTGCCACAGCCGGATGCTCTGGCTCTCGAGGTGCACCGGCTGGTCGCCGGTGGCCGTCAGCCGGAGGCGGATCGTCAGGAAGCGCCCGGTCCGCGCGAGCGATGCCAGCGGATCCTGGTCGAGCCCGGCCTCCTCGCGCAGCCAGATCTCCCGGGCGCGCGGTGTCAGGGCCTCCACCTCGATCTCTACCCCGGGGTGCTCGACCCGGACCGCCGTCCCGGCCGCCAGCGGGGTACCCTCGGCGGTGACGGGGACCAGCAGATAGGGCCGGGTGTCGGGCGGGCGCGTCGCACAGCTCGCGAGCGCCACGCCGAGCAGGACGAGCGGCCAGCGCAGGGACATCCGTGCCTCCGGACCCGCCTCGTGCGGGCCGGGGAAGTCTACCCGCGCCGCCCGCCGGCCGCCGTGCCGGGCGGTCGGAAGGGCTCCGGGCTAGAATCGGGCGCTCCCGAATTCCCGGGCTGCGAACCTCACGACGAGGCATTCAGCGTGACCCAGCCGGCGATCATCGTGCGCGGCGCGGCCGAGCACAATCTCAAGCGGATCGACGTCGAGATCCCGCGCGACAAGCTCGTCGTGATCACGGGGGTCTCGGGATCCGGCAAGTCGTCGCTGGCGTTCGATACGATCTACGCCGAAGGACAGCGCCGCTACGTCGAGTCCCTGTCGGCCTACGCCCGCCAGTTCCTCGAGATGATGCACAAGCCGGAGGTCGAGGCGATCGAGGGGCTGTCCCCGGCGATCTCGATCGAGCAGAAGACCACCTCGAGGAACCCGCGCTCGACGGTCGGCACCGTGACCGAGATCTACGACTACCTGCGCGTACTGTTCGCGCGCGTCGGGCGACCGCACTGCCCGTCCTGCGGGCGCCCCGTCGTGCGGCAGACGGTGCAGGAGATCGTCGACCGGATCCTGGAGCTGCCGGAAGGGACGCGGGTCCAGATCCTCGCGCCGGTCGTCCGCGACCGGAAGGGACACTACCGTCGCGACCTGGCCGGCTGGGCGGCCCGCGGCTTCGTGCGGGCCAGGATCGACGGCGAACTGTGCGATCTCGACCAGCCGCCCGAGCTGGACCGCCGCCGCAAGCACACGATCGAGGTCGTCGTCGACCGGCTGTCGGTGCGCGAGGAGTCCCGCGGCCGGCTGGCGGACTCGGTGGAGACGGCGCTGAGACTGGCGGACGGGCTGGTCCTCGCCGTGCCGAAACAGGGAGACGAGCAGCTCTATTCGGAGCGCCTGTCCTGTCCCGACTGCGACGTGTCGCTGCCCGAGTTCGAGCCGCGCAGTTTCTCCTTCAACTCACCGTACGGGGCATGTCCGACCTGCAGCGGGCTCGGGATCCACCGCGAGTTCGACCCGGAGCGACTGATCGTCGATCCGGAAGCGCCGCTGACCGGCGGAGCGGTCGCGGTCTGGTCCGGGCACGAGGCCTCGTTCATGCGCGAACTGGTGGCCGGCGTCCTGCGTGCGCATCGCGTGCCGGTCAACACCGCATGGAAGAGGATCCCGAACCGTGTGCGGCGGGTCGTGATGTACGGGTCGAAGGACGTCGAGTACGACTTCGAGTTCCGCAGCGAGCGCTCGCGCTATTCGTTCCGGCGGGCGTTCGAGGGGATCATCCCGCGCCTCGAACGCAAGCTGCGCGAGACGGGTTCAGAGTCGGTCCGCGAGGAACTCGAGCGGTTCATGTCGGTCACGCCGTGTCCTGCCTGTGGCGGTGCGCGCCTGCGCCCCGAGGTGCTGGCGGTCCGCATCGAGGGCCGGAACATCGCCGAGGTCACCGCGATGACCGTCGAGCACGCGGTGCACTGGTTTCGCGATCTCCCGCTCTCCGGGCGCGAGCAGGAGATCGCGCGGCCCGTGCTCAAGGAGGTCTGCGAACGCCTGACCTTCCTGCACGACGTCGGTCTCGGCTATCTGACGCTCGACCGCTCGGCCGCCACGCTGTCCGGCGGAGAAGGGCAGCGCATCCGGCTCGCGACGCAGATCGGCTCGCGCCTGACCGGCGTGCTGTACGTTCTCGACGAGCCGTCGATCGGCCTGCACCAGCGCGACAACCGGCGGCTGATCGAGACGCTGCGTCGGATGAGGGATCTCGGCAACACGGTGCTGGTCGTCGAGCACGACGAGGAGACGATCCGTTCGGCGGACTGGGTCCTCGACCTCGGTCCGGGGGCCGGCGAACTCGGCGGCGAGGTCGTCGCCGCGGGGACGCCGGACGAGATCGAGGCCCACCCGACGTCGCTGACCGGCGCGTACCTCGCGCGCCGCCGCTCGATCCCGCTGCCGGCGGCCCGGCGCCCGCCGGACGGTCGGGCCCTCGTCCTGCGTGGCGCGAGCCAGCACAACCTCAAGCGGATCGACGTCGCGTTTCCGGTCGGCCTGCTGACGTGCGTGACCGGCGTGTCCGGCTCGGGCAAGTCGACGCTCGTCAACCACACGCTGTACCCGGCGCTGCGCCGGCACCTCGGACTGATGGCCGACCGTCCCGGAGCCCACGAGGCGCTCGACGGGCTCGAGCATGTCGACAAGGTGATCGACATCGACCAGTCGCCGATCGGCCGCACGCCGCGGAGCAATCCGGCGACCTACGTCGGCCTGTTCGGTCCGATCCGCGAGCTGTTCGCCCAGGTGCCGGAGGCCCGCGCGCGCGGCTACCGGCCGGGACGCTTCTCGTTCAACGTCAAGGGGGGACGCTGCGAGGCCTGCGAAGGGGCCGGCGTGCTGCGGATCGAGATGCACTTTCTGGCCGACGTGTTCGTCGAATGCGAGACGTGCGGCGGCCGGCGCTACAACCGGGAGACGCTGGAGGTCCTGTGGAAGGGACGCTCGATCGCCGACGTGCTCGACATGACGGTCCACCAGGCGCTCGAGTTCTTCTCGGCGGTGCCGGCGGTGGCGCGCAAGCTCCAGACGCTGCAGGACGTCGGTCTGGGCTACATCCGGCTCGGCCAGCAGGCGACGACGCTTTCGGGCGGCGAAGCGCAGCGGATCAAGCTGGCCAAGGAACTGTCGCGCCGGGCGACCGGCGCCACGGTCTACATTCTCGACGAGCCGACCACCGGGCTGCACTTCGATGACGTGCGCAAGCTGCTCGACGTCCTGGTCCGGCTGCGCGACGCCGGGAACACGGTGATCGTCATCGAGCACAACCTCGACGTGATCAAGACCGCCGACTGGGTCATCGACCTCGGTCCGGAGGGCGGCGATCGCGGCGGCGAGGTGATCGCCACCGGGACGCCGGAGGACATCTCGCGCGTCGAGGCCTCGTGGACCGGCCGCTACCTCGAACCGCTGCTCTCGAGAGACGGGCTCTCGACGGCGAGCAGGAGTTCGGCCCGCTCCGCATCGGCGACCAGGCGCGCGAAGTCGCGGAAGCGGGCGTAGTCGGACGTCTCGACCCGTCGCGGCGGCATCGAGGCCCGGCGCTCGATCTCGATCGTGCCGTCCTCGATCCGCGCCGAGAGCCCATAGGAGCCGAACGGCCCGTCGATCGCCACCGGTTCCGGGGTCCGCAGGACCTCGATGCCGGCCGGCAGGCGGATCCTGACGACATCGTGCCGGAACTCCTGCAGGTCGAACAGCAGCGGCTGGGATCTCGCCGGCAGCGAGCCGAACTCCTCGAGGATGCCCAGCGGACTGGTGACCATCGGCAGCGCCAGGCCGGTCGGCCGCGGACGCCCGAGAGCGCCTCCCGCGAACTCGACCTTCACGACGAGCGGGACCGTCGGATCGTCGAGCCCCTCCACGCGTGCGTCGAGCGTCCGGGCTCCCGCGAACCACCGGGCGGCCAGCGACTCGTAGGCCAGCGAACGCCGGTCCTCGGGAATCGAGCGCAGCATGCGGCGCAGCATCGACGCCAGCGCGTCGCGGGCCGTCAGAGTCAGCGAGCCGGCGAGCGTGCCGTCGGGCGACAGGGTGGCGTCGACGACGACTTCTTCCACGGTTCCGGGATCGCGCCACGGCAGGCGCACGACCGATGCGGGACTCCTGTCGGCGAGCGGGATGCGCTGGGCGTCGCTGCCGAGGAAGCGGACCGGGATCGTGTCGAACGGATGGTCGGCGTCGTTGAAATCGAGGTAGATGAGCTGCTCGCCGTCGGCGATCTCGACCAGCGGATAGCCGAAGAGGCCGGGCATCGGACAGTCGAGCAGGCGTCCGGCGAACTCCACGGGCCGCGTCAGGATCAGCCGGGCGTCGAGTCCGAGCTGCAGGGACAGCGCCAGCGCCACGAGCGCCCGGTTGCCCTCCCCAGCCGAAGCCGCCGCGCTGGCCGGCCGACCGAGGTCGAGCGACGCCGCACCCGGCTCGAGGTGGCGGCCGACGACCTCGTGGATCGCCCGGGCGAGCGCCCGCGGGCCCGCCGCCGGGCCGGCGCGATGCCGGGCTTCGGACACCAGCTCCGGCAGTGGCGGATCGGGCAGAACCAGCCCCTCGATCCGTCCGCGCACGATCTCGCCGAGCAGTTCCCAGCTCGTTCCCATCGCGAGCCGCACGTGGGGGACGATCTCCGTCGTGTCGGGAACGTGGGGTTCGACCGGCTTCCGGGGGCTCTCGCGGGCCGTGAACGAATGCACGACGAGTCCCGCCTCGGTGCGCTCCTTGATCGCCAGACCATCGATGTTGCCGCAGATCGAGGGTGCGAGTTCCGGGGCGTGGAGGATCACGTAGCGGCTGAGCAGGTACTCGCGGTCGGGGCCCTGGAACAGGAACACCGACCTGTTGTCGAGTGCTCCCGGCAGTGCCGGGAACGGCGGGAAGTACCGGCGCCAGACGTAGGCGAACACGTCGCCCGGCTCGAGGCCGGGCAGGCTGAACGGCGGCCGGTCGGGAAGCTCGACGTCGATCGTGCGGCCGTCCGACTTGTGGATCACCAGCCGTTCGATCTGCGCGCCCGGCTGGACCTGCAGCTCACCTTCCTTCTCGACGCCGTCCCGGGTATAGACCTTGTGGACTCCCTGGTACAGCTCGGTCTGACCGCCGAACCGGTCGAGCAGCACGACGGCGACGTCGGCGAGCAGCGCGGAGTCGACACCGGCCGGAGCCGGCCTGGCGTCGGCGACGAGCTGCGGTATGTCCGCCAGGAAGCTGCGCATCGTCCTGTCGTTCCGGCGCAGCTCGAGCGTTCGCCGCAGTCCGAGCCGTCCCGGATCGGCGTCGAGGGCCCGGGCGAGTTCCCGGTCGATTCGTTCCTGTCCGGCGCCCTGGCCCGCCAGTACCGCCGCGCGGCGCTCGGCCAGTTCGGCGGCACCGGGAAAGATCCGTTCCGCCTCGTCGAGGGCGGCCAGGGCCTCGTCCCCGCGGTCCGCCTCGAGCAGTGCGGTCACCAGGCCGAGGCGCAGCGAGAGGTTGGTCGGATCGTCCGCGACCATGTCCCGGAGCAGCGCGACGGCCTCGCCGGCCCGGCCGGCGGCGAGCGCCCGCACGGCGCGTCCGGGATTCGACGGCGCGCGACGCGCCAGCTCGTCCTCGACTTCCCGCAGGCGCCGGATGGCGCCGATCCGCCCCAGCAGCTCGCGATGGGCGACGAGCAGGCGCGTCCAGCCCGGGGCTCGGGCCCGGGCGCGCTCGAGCAGGCGGTCGGCCTGGAGCAGGAATCCGCGGCGCCGGGCGACCTGGTGCCGGAGCAGAAGCGCCGCGGGCTGGTCCGGATCGACCGCGAGGGCCACGCCGGCGCGTCCCCAGGCCTCGTCGAGCCGGCCGGCCGCAAGGTCGATCTCGCCGATCAGCAGCGCGGCGCGGACGAGATCGGGGGCGGCTTCGAGCGCCTGTTCGAGATGCGTGCGCGCGCCGGTCAGGTCCTCGCTCGCGGCGGCCCCGGTGGCGGCGTTCTTGAGGTGTTCACCCGACAGATAGAGCAGGAGCGGCGCCTCGGGCCAGCGCTCCCGCAGCGCTGCCAGCAGCCGCCCGCTCTGCCGGTCGAGATTGCGGGCCCGCAGCCACCAGATGCGGGCGAGCGCCTCCGCCGGTGAATCGGGGAGCTGCCCGTCGGCGCTGTGGTCGAGCGGGGAATCCGCGGGTCTCGCCTCGAGGGCGCCGCGCGGACATCCCTGCGGCTCGACGACCCGCAGGCCGGCCTCGAACGCCTCCGCACCGAGATCGACCGTCAGCGAGTACGCCGTCTCGTCGTTGGCCAGCTTGATCAGCAGCCGGTGGCGACCGGCGGGGAGAGTCAACGCGGCGGTGCGGGAGATCGGGGGGCGCTCGCCGACGAAGTCGGCCGAGAGGACCTCGCTGCCGTCGAGAAACGCCCGGAAGCTGACCGGCGATCCGACGCGGAGCAGGACCGGGACGGGACGCGGCACCTCGAGATCGGCCACCGCGAACAGCACGCCGATCCCTCCCAGAGGAACCGGCGGTGTCACCCGGCCACCCGGCAGGACGACGTCGACACGCCGCGGGCGGTGGCCGGACGGTCCGGGCGGAAGGCCGGCGACGTCGAGCCGGCAGCGCTCGGGCGGGAACTCCGTCCGCAGCCCCTGCCGCGAAAGACGTCCCCAAGGTCCGAGGAGCGTCCACCGGGTCACCCGGCCGCGCAGGCGCACCAGTTCGTCGCGGGCCCGGCGCGGCTGGCCCTGGTTCGTGCGCGCGTCGGCCAGCGCCAGTGCGGCGAGCGCGCGGATCTCCGGACCGTCGGTCGGAATCCTGCCGGACGCGATCCCCTCGAGCGTCGGGATCGCCTGCGCGCCGCCGTCCGGCGTCCGGGAGACCAGCGTGCCGAGGCGCGTCAGCGCCCCGGCGGCGCGGCTGCCCCGGGCATCGGCCTCGAGCGCCCGCGCGAGAACCTGCTCCGCTCCGCCGGGATCGCCCCGGGCCTCGAGCAGGGCCGCGAGCCCGATCGCGCTGTCGAGATCGGTCGGATCGAGCGCCAGCGCGGTGATGAAGGCCTCACGGGCGCGGTCGTGCCGCCCGGCGAGCAGATCGTCCCAGCCCGCGGTGGTCTGCGCCGCCAGCGCGACCGGCACGCCGCAGAGCAGGAGCAGCACCGCGATGCGAAGCGGCGCGCGCGCCGACGGCGGCCTCATCGCGACGTCTCCAGCACGATCCGCTGGGCGAGAAGCCGCCCGGCGTCGAGCGCGAAGCGGTTGTACTCCTCGAGCTGGTCGGGCGACACGGTTCCTCCCTCGAAGCGGATGCGGATCGTGATCCTGGCGCCGGAACCCTCCCTCCGCGTCGCGAGCGTCACGTCGCCCCACGTCGAACGGATCGTCCGCGATCCCGGGAGTTCCGCGATCTCGAGGTCGTGGTCGGCACGGACCCGCACCTCGATCTCGCGCTCGAACGGATCCGGCAGCACGAGCGGCACGTCACGCCCGGGCCCGGCGGGCAGGAACGGCAGCGGCTCGAGGTCGACGGCCAGCGGGGCGGACAGCCGGTCCACGTCGGCACGGGCGAAGCCGGGAAGCTGCGCCACGTAGCGGAAGCGCACCGGCTTTTCGTCGAGAGCGATCGCACTGAACACGACATGGGCCACGGTGGCATCCGGGTGCCGTTCGCGAAGCCGGTTGGTCAGCACCGTCCTGCGGGTCGTCGAGCGACGGAAGTAGAACCGTTCGCGCGCCGCGTCGGCACCGGACGCGACGACGCTCACGCTGGCGCCGGCCGTCCCGTCGCTGCCGATCCGGACTTCTTGGGTCATCGCCAGACGGGCATCCTCGGGCCGGGGCGGAGCCGTCGTCGTCAGACGGACGCCGTCGTCCGCAAGCGGGTCGACGAGCAGGACGAGCGCGCCGAGGTCGGGCAGCGGAACCTCGCCGGCGGCGAAATGCAGCACCGTGCCGTCGAGCCACAGGTCGTCGAAGGGAACGTGGACGATCGCGTGGTTGAAGTGCGCGAACGTCGGGATCGACGTGTCGATCCGACCGCGGTCGCGCGTGCGAAGCAGCACCAGTTCGGCGGGAACCCCCGCCTTGCGCAGCATCGCCACCAGCAGCGTCGCCTTGTCCTTGCAGTCGCCGTGGCGCCGCCGGAAGACGGTGTCGACGTCATACGGCTTGAGGGCGTGGATCCCGAACTCGAGGGCCACGTAGCGCGTGTTCTCGATCACCCAGTCGTAGATCACCTCGACGATCCGCTTCCGATCGACGAGGCCGCGGGTCAGGCTCTCGACCGTGGCGCTGACGTCCGGCGTCAGCGCCATCTGCGGGCGGACCATCTCCGCGTACATCCGCCCCAGCGCGCTCCAGTCGTCGACCGTGCCGACGATGGCGTACGGCACGCGTTCGGTCGGGGGCGGCGCGCCCGGGGCCTCGGGATAGGAGGGCAGCGCCGGCAGGGCGAGTTCTACGATCCGCCGCCCGTCCTCTTCGCGGACGGTCTCCTGAGCGGGCCGCGGGAGGTTGAGCAGCCGGTACCGGAGCGGAAGCTCGTCCGGCATGTTCAGCACGACGCGGGCCGAGAGCACCGGAGCCGGCCCTCCGAGCACGTGCGCATCGCCGTAGTAGCCGTTGGCGATCGGGTTGGACGGACCGCGCGTGCGGACCACGTAGCAGATCTCGACCAGGTCGCCATCCTCGAGCCGGGGGAAGGCGAGCGTCAGGACCCGCGCGTCGTACCACATCCGGAGCTGGAGGTCCGGCAGCAGCGCACGGTCGCTGCGGCTGGCGAGCATGATGCTGCCGTCACGGCGCATGGCGCGGGCCTCGATCACCCGGACCCGTTCGAGGCCCGGCGAGTACGTGATCGAGAACAGCCGGGCGGCCGGAGCCTGCTCGGCGCTGTTGACGCGCACGACGAGCTGGAACAGCTTGCTGCCGACACCGTTGGGCTCCACCCGGTACGCGACCGTCTCGTGCAGCACGACGGCGGCGGGCGATCCCGCCGGCGGGGGTGCCTTCCGTTCGATCTCGAGGACCTGGTCGAGCGGCATGCGCCATGCCGTCGCGCCGAGATCCTCGTTGCCGGTCAGTTCGGCGATCCGCTGCTCGAGATCGTCGTCGGGTCCTCCGGCCACGAGGGCCCTGCGGAACGCTGCCACCGCCTGTCCGTCCCGCCCGAGCGCCAGGGCGATCTCCGCCGAGAGCCTCAGGAGGTCGGGCCGGTCTCCGAACAGGGCGAGGGCCCTGTCGATGACCTGCACCGCCCCGTCGGGGTCGCCCTCGGCGAGCAGCAGGCGCGCGAGGCTGCCATGCGTTTCCGGATCGAGAGGGTCGACGACGACGAGGCGTTCCCGGGCGCGCCGGTATGCCTCGGCATCTCCCGCGGAGCGGAGCAGGTCGAGGTAGCCGTTCCATGCTTCCCGGTCCGTGACGTCCAGCGCGAGCCAGCGTTCGTGGAGCGAGCGGGCGAGTCTGAGGCGTCCGAGGCGACGGGCGAGTCGGGTGACGTAGCGGAGCAGCGAGACCTGGCGCGGCGCCTCGTCGACCAGGGGCAGCAGTTCCGCGAGCATCCCCCCGGCAAAGCCGAAGCGGTCGCGGGCGGAGACGAGCTGGAGCGCGATGAACGGGTCGGGCTCCGGGCAGCGCGCCCGAAGGCGATCGGCCAGCGCCTGCGCCTCGTCCGGCCGGTCGTGGTTGACGTCGTAGGCGATCATCCGTCGCAGCGCGGCGACGTGATCCGGGTCGAAGGCCAGCATGCGCTCGAGGGCATCGCGCCGGAGCGAGGGCTCCCTTTCGATGGTCGCCGCCGCCCAGCCGATGTCCGGGTCGCTCGGGCGCTCGAGCACCGCCCGGCGGACGAGTTCGAGGGGCCGCCCGTCGTCCCGGGTCGGCAGATCGCGGGCCTGCAGCTCGCGCGCCAGCGCGGCCAGCGAGCGGGCGGCATGCGGCCGTCTGGCGACGAGCCGTTCGAGTTCGCCGACGATCGTTCGTCCGCCGACCGGTCGCGGATCCGTGGCGCCCGCGGCCTGCGCCTCCCAGCGTTCGGGCGCGGGATCCGCGAGGATCTCGACTCCGGACAGCGGCCCCCCGTCCGGCGCCGTCAGACGCACGAACAGGCCCCAGGCATCGCCGGTCTGCGGCACGACGAACGCGATGCGGTGCACGCCGCGTGCGAGTTCGATGAACGCGGCGGCCTGGTCGAAGCGGACCCGCGTCGGGCCGGTGGTGCGCGCGATCTCGTGCCCGTCGACGAGCAGGATCGCGCGATCGTCGGCGCCCCAGCGGATCGCGACCCGGGTCCGTCGCGCGAGGCGGACGTAGAACAGCGCCACCGCCTGTCCGCTGCCCGGCGGATACAGCAGCGCGTCGAGCGGCAGCAGCCCGGTGCGGGTGACCGGAGCGCTGCGCAGGCTGATCTCCGGAACGTCCAGAGGCTCCAGCGCCAGGCGCAGCGCCTGCGCCTCGTCGTGCAGCGGTCCCGCGATCGCGAACCGCGCGACGATCCCGAGTCCGTCGAGCCGCGCCGCCGCGCTGTCGAAGCGACCGCGGCGCACGTCGTCGCGGAGCAGGACGTGCTCGATCCCGGCGGCGACCAGCGGGTCGAGTCCGTCGATCCCGCGGAGCCGTGCCAGCTCGTCGATGACCGCGGTCGGATCGCGGCTGGTCGCGGCCAGGTCGAGCACCTGCCGCAGGACGAGCAGCCCGTGCAGGTCATCCGGGTCCGCGGCCACCGAGGCCAGCCGGGCCCGCCACCACGACTCGAAGCACGCCGCCTCGCCGGCCGCCGCGGGTGGTGTCGTGGCGAGCGCGAGGAACAGGACCGCACCGAGCCACGGAAGTGCCGTCCAGGGTCGCGTGGTCGTCAGCATGCGCAGGAAGTCTCCGGGGGTCGGGAAGGGCGATGGACCGGTCCAGACTGGGAGTCGGACGGCGGGAGCGCAAATCTGGCCGTCAGCCCCCCGAGTAGAACGCCTTCAGGCTGTCGACGATCGCCCTGGCCATCCGCTCGCGGGCCCGGGGATCGCGCAGCGTGCGGGCATCCTGCCTGTTGTTCAGGTTCACCAGCTCGACCAGCGCCTTGGCCGGGACCTTGTTCGCGGCGAGCACGACGGGTACGAAGCGGCTCGGTGGCCGGCGCCGCCGCAGCTTGCGCACGATGTGGGTGCGCAGCGGCCGGTCCTTGTGGACCAGCAGCTTCTGGCGGCGGAACCCTTCGAGGATCTGCTCGCCGAGCCGGGTCGAGATCTTCTCGTCGCGCAGCCGCTCCCGTCGCGTGAAGCGGACTCCCTGCGGGGGGTACTCCTCGTAGCGCCCGAACGTGCGCTTCCTGACGGAGAAGCTCGCACGGCGGTAGCGCGCACCCGGCACGTAGACCATCGCGCCGCGCACCGAGCGATGAAGCGAGTCCGCGTGCAGACTGAGGAACACCAGTTTCTCGGGCGGAACCTTCTCGCGGCGTGTCAGGCGGTCGAACAGCCGGTTGGCGACCATCCAGCGCATGTGCACGGCGGCGGTCGTCCTGCTGCGGCTGTCGATCCGGAACGGCGGCGTGCTGGTGATCACCTCCTTCCGGTTGCGCACGAGGGACTCCTTGTCGCTGATCCGGCAACCGGACTCGGTGTCGTGGACGATCAGATGGACGGTCGCGCCGGTCTCCCGTTCGAGCAGTCGGCGCACGCGGCACGCCACGTCGTAGGTGTAGTCGCTCTCCCAGGCTCCGTGGAGCATCGCGCCCGGATCCTCGCCGCCGTGGCCGCTGTCGAGCAGCACGTGCACGCCGTCGAGCGTCTTCGGCTGGCGCGGCAGCTCGATCGTCGCCATTTCCGAGCGGCCGATCGCCGCCAGCACCCGCCGCGGATGGTTGTGGGGAAGAAAGCGGGTCGCCAGCAGATCGAGCGGGATCTTCACCGGGAAGCCGACCGGGATGTCCCGCACGTTCCGGATGCCGCTGCGCTCGCTGATCATCTCGACCGCCGACCGGACGACGCCGTTGCCGTTGCCCTCGATGGCGTCCGTAAAGCGCAGCACGACGGCCGAATAGAGTGCTTCCCCCCTGCGCAGCCGGTAGATCGCGACCGGGCCCTCGTCGTCCTCGGCGTACGTCAGCAGCCCGTCGGCGCCGGTTTCCTGGTAGCGGAACAGCGGCCGCAGCAGTTCGTTCGGGATCACGATCGGGCGGTCGCGCGGGGGGATGGGCTCGGTCAGATCGTTGGCCGCCGCGATCGCCGTCCAGTTCTCGCCCGATCCGGTGAACCACAGCGCGATCTGCCACAGCCCGACATCGACCACGGGCAGCGTGGCTCCGGCCGAATGGTGGATCCAGCCGCGCGGATCCGGGCGGTCGCGCGGAAACAGCGTCCGCAACGCCAGGAACCGGTACTCCTTGCGCAGCAGGTTCCACGGCACGCGGACCGGGACGCCGACGAGCAGTCGGCGGCCCCCGTTGGCCTCGCGCAGCGCTCCGGCCGCGCTCTTGGTGCCGCACATCCTGGTCGCCAGGGCCAGGTAGCCCTCTCCGCGCTCGGGCAGCACGTCGACGACGATCCGCCGTCCGCCTTCCAGCCGCGCGGTGACCCCCTCGTCGATCTCGCGGGCGTCCTTCGCGTACGCCGGCGCCGTGCCGCCCGCCACGGCGAGCAGCATTCCGAGCGCCAGCACGGGCGCCGCGAGCTTCACCGCGGCCCCTCGACGCGGAAGCCCGCCTCTTCGAGAAGGCGCGCGGCGGCAAGGAGCCGGTCCTCGCGATTCCACGGCGCCATGAGCTGGATCCCCAGCGGCAGTGCGCCGGCGCGCGCGGGTGCCGGCAGGGAGATCGCAGGCAGCCCGGCGAGGCTCGCCAGCACCGTGTGGGCGTCGCTGGCGTACATCGCCAGCGGATCGGCGAGGCGTTCGCCGAGGAGGAACGCCGGTCCGTCGGTGGTCGGTCCGAGCAGCAGTTCGAACGTCTCGAACAGCCGCCCCATCTCCCGGACGATCGCGCGCCGCGCCGCACGGGCGCGGGCGTGGCGGCTTGCATCCGGCGGTCCGGCGAGGACCGCGGTTCCGAGCAGGATCCTCCGCCGCACCTCGGCCCCGAAGCCGCGGGCGCGGGTCCGGCGGTACAGCGCATCGAGATCCTTCGCGCCGGCGGCGCGCAGGCCGTAGCGCACTCCGTCGAAGCGCGCGAGATTCGACGACAGCTCGGCGGCGCTCAGGGCCAGATAGACGAACAGGCTGCGGTGCGGGTCGGGAAGCCGTGCCCGGCCGACCGACATGCCGGCCGCGCCGAGCGTGCGCGCCGCCTGCTCGACGGCCGGGGCCAGCGGAGAGCCGGGCTCGACGTCGACGATGCCGATCCGGCCGCCCGACCACGTCGCGTGGTCCGCCCGGAACGGCCGGTCGCCGCTCGTGGCGTCTGCCGGGTCGGGGCCGGCCATCACGCGGAACGCGAGGGCCACGTCGTCGACCGTGGCGCCGAGCGGGCCGATCTGGTCGAACGACGACGCGAACGCGACGAGCCCGCGGCGGGAGATCCCACCCCAGGTCGGCTTGAGCCCCACGACGCCGCAGAGCGCCGCCGGCTGCCGCACCGAACCGCCGGTGTCGGAACCCAGCGCCAGGGGCACGATCCCGGCGGCGACCGCGGCCGCCGAGCCGCCGCTCGATCCGCCGGGGACCCGGGACGGGTCGTGCGGGTTGCGCGCGGGACCCTGCCAGGCCGTTTCCGTCGAGGAGCCGAGGCCGAACTCGTCGCAGGTGGTCTTGCCGACGACGATCGCGCCGGCGTCGCGGAGCCGGGCGACGGCGGTGGCGTCGTCCGGAGCACGGTAGCCCGCGAGCATCCGCGAGCAGCAGGTCGTGTGGCCGGCGCGGGTGCAGACGTTGTCCTTGACGAGCACGGGGACGCCCGCCAGGGGGCCCATCCGGCCGGTGCGGCGCCGCAGCCGGCGTGCCTCCGCGCGGGCCTGCGGCGCGTGGGACTCGACCACGGCTCCGAGGTCCGCACGCCGCTCGACGCGCGCCAGGGCGCCCTCGACGAGATCGACCGGATCGAGTCGACCCCGACGCACCGCCTCCGCCAGGTGCCGTGCGGGACGCGGCACGATCCTCACCGATCGATCATGCGCGGGACGACCACGTACCGCCCGCGGCGTCGTGGAATCGCGGCGACCAGCCGTGCCCGGCCGGCGAATCGCCGCGGAACGTCATCGCGCCACCGCGACGCGCCCCGTCGCGCAGGTCCTGCAGGAGAAGTGTCCGCGCGATCGTCTGTCGGATCGCTTCCGCCGAGAGCATCGTCGACGGCGTCGAGCACGCGGCCGAGTTCGTCCGCCAGACGCTCGCACTCGCCGGCATCGACCTCGAGTCGCGCCAGCCCGGCGAGTCGCCGCACGTCCGCCGCTGCGAGCCGCGATCGCTTCATGGCCGGCGATGGTAACCGGTCCACGGGGGCATTGCAGGTCAGAAACGGACGACGACGTGGAAGGACCGGGGGATTCCGTCGTCCGCATCGGGAAGCGGGACCACGAGCGCCTCGCCCGGCCCGACGCGCTCCCGGACGTCGGCGACGAACGGCTCCGCATCCGCCTCCGACGTGGTCGCCGTGCTGCGGACGAACAGGCGCGCGGAAAGATCGACGCCGCCGCGTCCGAGGTTCTTCGGCACGACCTCGAGGGTCAGGATGCTCCGCGGCCGGCCCGCCGGCGCCGCGCGGTCACGGTTGAGCATCTCGAAGCGCACGGGGCGGCCGACGAGTCCGGCGAGCCGGTGTCGTTCGACGACGACGTCGCGTTCACGGAGTTCGATCACGATCTCCACCGGCTCGGCGCCGATCGCGAGCGTCGTGGCGCGTGGCACCGTGGACCAGTCCGGGACCAGCGCGGCGACCAGGCGCGAGCCGCCCGCGGGGGCGTGCCAGAGTTCGACCAGGCGCAGCCGCCCTGCGGCGGCCCGGATCTCGCGGCGGGTGACCAGCGCGAGGGCGTCGCGACGCCGGACCTCCGCCTCGAGCAGCAGGATCGCCTCGTCGTTGCGTCCGCCGTGGCGGGGGACGATGCGCAGGCTCACGTCGAGCGGCCCCTCGTCGGTCGCCAGCGACACCCGCGTCGTGCCGGGGTGCTCCCGTGTCGCCTCGATCACGCGGCGCTCGCGCGTGACCGTCGACGCTCCGTCGCGCAGCATCAGTTCGACGGCGATCGAGAACCGCCGTTCGGGAATCACCGTGACCTGCGGAGCGGCGGCCGCCCACGCCGGCACGAGCAGCCCGAGGCCGGCGAGCAGGACGGACCGCAGGTCCGAGGCACGCGTGGCCGGACCGCTCATCGCGTCAGCGCCTCCACGATCGAACGTCGCCGCCGCCGGGCGAGCAGGCATGCGGCGGACACGCCGGCGACGGCCATCAGCGCTCCGAGGGCGGGGGAGGCGCCGAGGATCCACCAGCCTGGACGACCTCCGGCAAGCAGCGCCCCGAACGCCGGGGCCAGCGCCAGCGACTGTGCGCACGGTACCAGAAGCCTCGCCGGCCCGGAAGGCTCGATCACCGCGTCGAGTGAATCGAGCGCTCGCGGGGCCGGCCACAGGACGCTGGCGAGCGCGCCGCTTCCCGCGCTGGCCAGCAGGGCGGCCAGGCCCGCCGCGGCGGCCGCCGCCGCGGCCGCGGTTCCGGCGCGCGCGGCGGTCCAGCCGGCGACGACCGCGAGCAGACCCAGGGCGGGGAGTGCGAGCGCCACGAGGCGCGCCCGCAGCAGGCCCGCCAGCGACGGCGCCGTGGCGGCGACCATGCCCGCGGCGCGGCCGCCGATACCGAGAGCGTTGCCCATCAGCGGCGCCGGAGCCGCGGCGGCGGCCCAGGCCGCGAGCAGGAAGACCCCGCGGGAGAGCGCCGGAATTCCGAGACCCCGGGCGTCGAGCGCGTACTCGAGCGCG
>JAJRXN010000526.1 GCA_024276295.1 Acidobacteriota bacterium | reverse complement strand
CGTCGAGGTGCGCACCGACGCCGAAGACGTGCGCGAGCACGGCTTCGCGGACGAGACCGGACATGCGGCTGAGCAGGATCCCCGCGGCCACGTGGGCCGCGCGCCGGCCGTGGGGGGTCTCGCCGTCCGTTCCCATCCGGGTCACCTCGCTCCCGCCGGCGACGGATCGACCTCGCCGCGGCGGGTCCCGGATCTCCGTCGGCAACCCGACACCGTCCCCCGCACGCCGCCTGCGGCGCGGATCAGCGCGGATTATGCATGAGAATCGCGCGCGCCCTGGCCTTCGTGGCCGGGTCGGCGCGGAAGTCCGGATCGAGGACGAGCCGCAGCACGGGACCCATCACGTGCTCGAGCGAGTAGCGCTCGCCGCGGATGAAACGCTGGACGTCCTCGAGCAGCGCCATCGCGCGCCGCGCCTCGCGCCGCTCGCCGACGTGCCAGGCCAGGGCGCGCGAACAGGCGGCGAAGACCGCGAGGAACACCTCGCTGCGCAGCCGCCGGTAGGCCGGATCGTCGAGCAGGCCGAGACGGCGTTCGATCTCCTCGAGCGACGCGTCGCGCGGCACGCGCAGCCCGATCGCGGTCGCCTCGCGGAACAGCAGGCGGCGGAACGCCGCGAACGCGGCCCGCCCGTCGCGCGCGGTGCCCTCGCGCCGCACCGCCCGCAGGGCGCGCATGAGCAGGGCGACCGGAAGCTCGCGCCGGCCGAGATCGCGCCGCGCGTCGGCCAGCCGGCCGGCCGCCGGCTCCCAGAGCTGCGGCCAGGACAGCTCGAAGCCCGGATGCGCGAAGTGGAGGCGCCGCGGCCCGCGCGCGGACGCGACCCGCGGAGCGGGACGGAAGACGACGCGGTACCGGTCGGCGAGCCGCCGGCCGATGTCGGAGAGGATCCGGCCCATGTCGCTCGCGCCGTCGTAGCCGAGCCCGCCGCTCTGGCGACCGAGGGACACGATCGTCGCGCCCGTCCTGCGCGGGTCGAGACCGTAGACGATCGGAAAGACCGGGATGCGGACCCGGGCGGCCAGGGTGGTCAGGTCCACCGGGCGCACGGCTCCGGGGACGGTGTTGATCCCGTCGGTGAACACGATCAGCGCGAAGTCTCCCGGATGCCCGGCCGCCGAGAGCGTCTCCTCGAACAGCGAGAGGTCGAGCAGCTCGTAGTAGATCGCGTTCCACAGCGCGGTGTCTCCCCCGCAGACGATCTCGTCGACGCGCCGGGTCGCCTCGCTCACCTCGCGCGTGAAGCCCCAGGCCGTCGCGCGGTCCATCCCGCCGACGAGCGGATCCTGTCGCACGCGACGAAACTCGGTGAACGAGACGATCCGCAGCCGCACCTCGAACGGCGACGCCTCGAGCGACGCGAGCAGCCGGTGCAGCGAAGCGGCGAGCGACTGCCGGTGGGCGCAGATGCTGCCCGAGGCGTCGATCAGCAGCGAGACGTGGAGCACGCCGCGATCGGTCCGGGCGACCTCGCGCACGGTGCAGGGCTCTCCTGCGTAGCGGCACTCCAGCGCCTCGGCGCGGAGCGTGCGCCCGCCGGGCGCGCCGGTCGGCCGGGCCAGCACGTCGACGACGGGATCGGGACGCACCTCGACCGTCGGTGCGGGAAACAGCGCGGTGGTGACGACCGATTCGCCGAGCGGCACGCGTTCGCCCCGCGGGCCGCGCGTCCAGCTCCGGGCCCG
>JAJRXN010000525.1 GCA_024276295.1 Acidobacteriota bacterium | reverse complement strand
GGCGGGCGCGTCGTTGATGCCGTCGCCGGCCATGGCGACGACGTGTCCCTGCTCCTGGAGTTGGCGCACGGCCTCGACCTTCTGGTCCGGGAGCACGCCGGCGATCACGTCGTCGATCGCCAAGCTGCGCGCGACGGCCTCCGCCGTTGCGCGCACGTCACCCGTGACCATCACGACGCGGACGCCCATCCGGTGGAGCTGCGCGATCGCGTCGGGGGTCGTGACCTTGATCGGGTCGGCGATCGCCAGCATGCCGGCCAGCTTTCCGTCGATCCCGACGAAGACGATCGTCCGGCCGTCGGTCCGCTGCCGCGCGGCCTCGGAGCGCAGCGGTTCGACATCGAGACCTTCCTCGGTCAACAGCGCCTCGTTGCCCACCAGCACCCGGTGCCCGCCGACATGCCCGACGGCGCCCCGGCCGGTCCGCGACTGGAAGCGCTGCGGCGCGGGTGGCGCAAGGCCGCGCTGCTCGGCCGCCGCGACGATCGCCGCGGCGAGCGGATGCTCGCTGGCCTTCTCGAGCCCGGCAGCGGCCTCGAGCAGCGCCGTGCCGTCGCCGCCATCGACGGTGCGCACCTCGACGACGGCCGGGCGGCCTTCGGTCAGCGTTCCGGTCTTGTCGACGACCAGCGTGTCGACCTCCCGCATGCGCTGGATGGCCTCGGCGTTGCGGAACAGGATTCCCGCCCGCGCGCCGCGTCCGGTGGCGACCATGATCGAGATCGGGGTCGCCAGCCCCAGCGCGCACGGGCAGGCGATGATCAGCACGGCGACCGAATTGACGAGCGCGTAGGCCAGGCGTGGAGAGGGCCCCCACGTCGCCCACGCGAAGAAGGTGATCACCGCCGCAGCGATCACCGCCGGGACGAACCAGGCGGCGACGCGATCGGCGAGGTTCTGGATCGGAGCGCGACTGCGCTGTGCCTCGGCCACGAGCGCGACGATCTGCGCCAGCATCGAGTCGGCACCGACCCGTCGCGCCTCGATGATCACCGACCCGCCGCCGTTGATGGTCCCGCCGACGACCGCATCGCCGACCGCCTTGGACACCGGCAGCGGCTCGCCGGTGACCATCGACTCGTCGACGACGGTCTCGCCGTCGACGACCACGCCATCGACCGGGATCTTCTCGCCTGGCCGCACCCGGACCCTGTCACCCCGCTTGACCTGCTCGAGCGGGACTTCCTGCTCGCTGCCGTCCGCCGCGACCATCCGCGCGGTCTTCGGCGCGAGGTCGAGCAGTTCGCGGATCGCGGTCGACGTGCGGCTGCGGGCCTTGAGTTCGAGGACCTGGCCGAGCAGCACGAGGGTGACGATCACCGCCGCCGCCTCGAAGTACACCCCGACGCGGCCATCCGCGTCACGGAAGCCGGCCGGGAAGACCTCCGGGACCAGCAGCGCGACCACGCTGTAGACCCATGCGACCGCGACGCCGAGTCCGATCAGCGTGAACATGTTGAAATTCAGCGTGACGACCGAGCGCCAGCCGCGGACGAAGAACGGCCAGCCGCCCCACAGCACGACAGGCGTCGCGAGGACGAACTCGAACCATCGCCCGAGCCCGTCCGGAAGCCAGCGCTCGACGCCGAGCCCGGGGAACATCGCCGACATCGCCAGCAGCAGGACCGGGACGCTCAGCACGGCGCTGACGACGAACCGCCGCGTCATCGAACGCAGCTCGGTGTCGTCCTCCTCCCCGCCGGGCTGCAGCGGTTCGAGGGCCATGCCGCAGATCGGACAGTCGCCCGGCCCCTGCTGCCGCACCTCCGGATGCATCGGGCAGGTGTACAGCGCGTCGGCCGGGGCCTGCCCGACCGACGCCGCGGTGACGGGGGCGGTGGGACTCTCCCCGTCGAACTTCTCCGCGCAGTGCGTGGAGCAGAAGTACCACTCCTTCCCGTCCCGCGTCCGCCTGGCCGACGCCCGTTCGACCGGAAACGTCATGCCGCAGACCGGATCGCGGACCACGGTCGGTCCGTGTTCACACTCGTGTTCGGGCTGCATCATTCACCTCCCGCCGGCTCCGCATCGCGCGGAAACAGCTCGGTCTTGCGCAGGCCGAT
>JAJRXN010000524.1 GCA_024276295.1 Acidobacteriota bacterium | reverse complement strand
CGGAAACACGGAGGAGGACGGCATGGGATCCCCGAGACCGCGTCAGGTCGAGATCTTCCCCAATGGCGAGATCGGCATCGTCTGGGACGACGGGCGCGAGGACTATCTCGCGGCCCGGGCCCTCCGGCTCGCCTGCCCGTGCGCCGGATGCGTCGACGAGATGACCGGCCGGCGGACGCTCGATCCGGCGCGCGTCCCCGCGGGCATCACCGCCCGGTCCTGGAGCCCGGTCGGCCAGTACGCCCTGGCCTTCGAGTGGTCCGACGGACACCGTGGCGGCATCTATCGCTTCTCGATGCTGCGGGAGATGGCCGATGCGGCGCGCGGCGGGCACCTCGAACGGCAGTAACGCCGCGCGCCCGACGGCCGTCAGGCCTGTTCCGGAGCCTCGGCCGGGCTTCCGGTCTCGTCGCCCGCCTCGGCCGGGGCGCGGCGGAGCTTCTCGCGTGCCGACTGCGTGACCTCCTTGATCCGGTCCGCGGTCTCACGACCGTAGGTCCTGACCCGCTCGCCCGCCTCCTGGGCGAACTGGTGCAGCTGCTCGCGGGTCTTCTCGCGGGCGCCGTCGGCCCATTCGCTGATCTTCTCCCGCGTCTCATGGCCAGGGCGGGGAGCGGTCAGCAGGGCGATCGCCGCTCCGACCATCCCGCCGAGTAGGAACGCCCCGAACAGGGCACCGCCCGAACATCCGCGATCGCTCATCGTGCTTCTCCTTATGACCGTCTCTTGCCCTTCTGTCGGCGGCGGTCCGCGGCGCCGCCGTCGTTGTCTGCATCTCCGTCGCGGTTGCGCCGGCCGCGGAGCGCCGAGAGTGCTCCGATCACCCCGAGCACGAGCGGCAGCCACGGTGCGATGCGCGTGCCGCCCCGGCGGACGCTCGACAGGGCATCCCCGGCGGTCTTCAGCCCGCGCACCGCGTCGCGCGCGGCGCCGCTGACCTCGCGGACGCTGTCGGCGGTCTCCTCCGCGGCGGGTCCGATCCGCTCGACCGTCTCGCGCACGCGGCGGGACGTCTGCCGGAGATCGAGCAGGGTGATCACCACCACCCCGGTCAGCACCGCGAGCAGCGTCACCGCGACGGTGCCAAGCACCACCCAGAGGATCGACAGAGCGTCACTCATCGTCATCCTTCCGGCTCGGTGGCTCTGGCGCTGCGCATGTTTCATGGCATCGCCGCGGCCGCCTGTCAGCCCGGCACAGTATCCCCAGAGGGGAGGATACAATCGCGGGCTCATGCAAGGCGAGCCCCGATTTCCTCCGATCCGCGTCGTGTTCGCGGCTCCGCCCGACGAGGGCGTGGCCGGGCACGTCGCGGAGCGTGCCGGCGTCGAGTGCGAGGTGCTCGAGCCGGTGGCCGGGGCGACGCTGGTCGAGGCCGCGTGCCGGGCGGACATCCTGGTCACGCGTTCGTCGCAGCGGGTCGACGCGCTGCTGCTCGATACGGCACGAAAGGCCGGACTCAGGGCCGTCGTCCAGGCCTCGTCGGGTGCGGACAACATCGATCTCCGGCGCGCCCGGGAGGTCGGCGTCGAGGTCGTGCTGGCCGACCCGGGGAACGCGACCGCGGTCGCCGAGCTGACCCTGCTCGGCCTGCTGGCCGCGTTCCGCGGCGTGCGCGCCCACTGGGATGCGACCGCCCGTGGCGCGTGGCCCGACCGCGAGCGGCTTCCGGACCGGGAACTCCGCGGCAAGGTCCTCGGACTGGTCGGCCTGGGCCGGGTCGGCGGGCGGGTCGCGCTCCGGGCGCGGGCGTTCGAGATGACTGTGCTGGCGGTCGATCCGTACGTCTGCGCGGCGCGCTTCGAGGAATGCGGGGCGGAGCCGGTCGACGATCTCGACGGGCTGTGCCGGCGGGTCGAGGCTCTCAGCCTGCACTGTCCGCTGACCGATGAGACCCGTGAGATGGTCGGTCGCCGACAGTTCGCCCTGCTTCCGCCGGGCGCGGTCTTCGTCAACACCGCGCGCGGGCCGATCGTCGATCACGCCGCCCTGCGCGAGGCGCTCGCCGGCGGCCGGCTCCATGCGGCGGTGCTCGACGTCCACGATCCCGAACCGGTCGAGCCGGGCGGACTGGCGAGTCATCCGCGCGTGCTCGCGACGCCCCACATCGGGGGCCACACCGTGGAATCGCACGCCGCGCGGGCGCGGTCTCTCGAAGCGGCACTTGGTGAACTGATCGATCGCCTGGTCGGCGCCCCGGGAGGGCGGTCTTGACGGGTCGGGTCGGGGCGGTCCGCTGGCCGGTCCTGCTGCTCGTCCTCGGCGTGCTGCCCGGACTGGCGCTCGAGGTCGTGCCACTCGAACGGCCCGCCTGCGCGGTGACGCTCGTCTGGTCGCACCCGGAAGACGCGGGCTTCGGGCCCGAGCAGGCCACCGTGGCGCTCGACGCCCTGGCGGAGCGGATCGGCGAGGCGGTGCCGCTGCCGGTGCGGCGATGGCGCGTCGATGCGGGGCGCGTCGTCGTCTCGCGCCTCGCCCGGCAGCGCTGCGACGCCGCGG
>JAJRXN010000523.1 GCA_024276295.1 Acidobacteriota bacterium | reverse complement strand
GTGGTGACGTGGTCGGCGGCGGCGTTCGCGGACGAGTACGACGTGGCGCGGGGGTTCGTCGGGGACCTGGCGTCGGGCGACGGCGGGAGCTGCCGGCCGGATCCGGATCCGACGGACACGCGGTACGAGGATGGCGAGAGCCCGCCGGCGGGCCGGTCGTTCTTCTACGTGATCCGCGCCCGCAACCTGACCTGCCCGGCGGCCGGTCCCTGGGGCACGGCCAGCGACGGCGCGCCGCGCGCCGCGCCGGCGGGGTGTCCGTAGGCGAGCCCGCTCAGCGTCCGGCAGGCGGCGCCGGTGCGACCCAGCGCGTGCCGACGCCCGGGCCGAGCAGCAGGGCGTTGGCGAGCAGGCGCCGGGTGGCGAGCGTCCAGCCGCGGAACTCCGGACGGTCGAGGAACAGGATCACCTGACCACGGCCACGGGCTTCGCGCACCGCCCACGCGGTCCGCGCGAGCCGTCCGGCCGCCTCGGGCCATAGCAGGCCGCCGAGGTGCAGCCGCTCGGGGCCTGCGAAACGGACCGCGACGTCGACGTCGGCCCCGGCGACCAGCGCGCGGTCGGTCTGGACCAGCACCGGGATCTCCCGCTCCTCGAGCCCGAAGGTCAGGAACGCCCGCGGATCGAGCAGGGCGCGCAGAAACGCTCCGTGCGGTGCGAACCGGCGCAGCCGGGCGTCGGCCGTGGCGAGGTCCTCGGCGGTCGGCTTGCTGCGTCCGGCCGGCAGCAGCGGCGCGAGCCACTTGCCGAGCGGAACCGGATCGGCGAAGCGCCAGCCCGGGCCTTCGGCGAACGGACGGGCCCCCGGACCGAGCACCGGCGGCACGTCGTAGGGCCGGGCGCGGTCGGCCGGAACGGAGGCGGCCTCGCTGTCGTCTTCCTTCCGGGGCGCTCGGAGACCGGTGGCGACCGGCTTTCCGGCCGCCTCGGCGGCCAAGGCGTCGGGTCCGAAGACCACCGGCGGGAACGCGGCGAGCGCCTCGCGCCGCAGGCGCGTCTTCGTCAGCCCGGTCTCCTTTGCGGCGACGAATGCCGCCCCGGAACCGATGCCGATCAGCGTCCCGCCGCGGTCGACGAAGCGTGCGAGCGCCTCGATGCCGGGCTTGCCGAGCAGGGCGGAGAGCCTCTTCGGGCCGCCCATGACGGGAGGAATCACGAGCACGTCGTAGCGGCGCAGGTCGAGCCGGTCGAACCGCCGGGCGTCGACCGCGGCGAACGGCAGGTCGATCTCGTGGTCGAGCAGGAACCACAGCGCACCGTAGTCGGCAGGGGAGACCGGATCGCCGGCCAGCACCGCCACGCGCGGGGCGACCAGCGGCTTGACGTGCGCCCCGCCGAGGTCGGGACCCCGCTCGGCCCTGAACGTCGGCGTGGCCACGATCGTCACGCCGGTCGCCCGGGCCGCCTCGGCCAGGCGATCCACCAGGTCGGGAATCTCCTGCCGGGCGAGGATCACCAGCGACCCGCGGCCGAACGACCGCCCGGCGATCGTCAGCGGCTCGTCGGTGACGGCGACGCGGATCCTCTCGCGGAACAGGCGCGCGAGCAGCCGGGGCATCCCCTCGGCGCGTCCGTCGGCGAGCCAGGCCACCGGGGGCTCGTCGCACGGCACGAGTTCCCCGTCCGGATCGACCGCGGGGCGCTCCGCTCCGCGGCGGTCGGCAAGACGCCGCGAGGTCCACAGCGCCTCGATGCCGTAGGCGAGCGGAAGCGACCAGGCGGTCGTCTCGTAGAGACGCGAGCCACGCCGCCGTTCGAGATACTCGCGCTCCTCGCGCAGGAACTCGCGGGCCATCGGGACGTGCGGGTCGATCAGGTTGCGGGCCAGCCGGCCATGGGGCTGGTCGAGCGGCACGACCCACACCGGCCCGGCGAGTTCGCCTGCCGCGACGCGGGCGCCGGTCGCGCCGTCGGTCAGCGGTCCGAGCGCCGACGCGTCATCACGTCCGACGACCTCGAGGCCCTGTGCCCGAAGCAGCCGGACGAGCCGGCGCGTCCGTTCGGGATGGCGGCCTTCGGGCAGGACCCACGCCGCGGGCCGGCCGTCGCGACCCGCCGCCGCGATCGTCGCGCGCCGTTCGGCGACGAAGTCGCGGAGCACCTCGGCGCGGTGGGCGAGCAGCGTCCGGAGATTGGCCATCGAGCTGGTGAGCTGGTGTTCGATCGCCTCGGGGAAGGTGCGGACCGTTCCGCTGCGCCTGGCGACCAGCGTTCCGCTCGTGCGCGACATCTCGTAGAGGATGCCGACCGCACCGAGATAGCCGGCCCACGACGAGCCGTAGCCCGGGAAGAACTCCTCGTTCCACTCGCGCGTGTAGTACGGAAAGCCGCGTTCGTCTAGGGCTCGCGCCTGGTCCGCGGCGAAGGTCGTCCGCCAGCGACTGTTGGACGCCGGCAGGTGCGGGTTGAACGGGTGCCGCGGCGGCGAGAACAGGTACGTGCTCTCGGGGCCCATCTCGTGGCTGTCGACCACGAGCTGCGGCAGCCAGCGGGCGATCTCCCGCGCGCGGGCGCTCTCCGGCTGGACCTGCGAGAACCAGTCCCGGTTGAGGTCGAACAGGAAGTGGTTGCCGCGCCCCCGGGGCCAGACGGCGGTGTGCGAGAGGTCGTCGAGGTTGCCCGTCGGCCGCAGGTGCGCGAACGAGCGGGTCATCGCCAGGTAGCGGTCGCGCCCGTCGGGGTTCTGCAGCGGGTCGATCAGCACGAGCAGCTCGTCGCGGATCCGGCGCGCGGTCTCGTCCTCGCCGGCGACGAGGCGCCAGGCGACGGCGAGGGCGGCGTCGGTGCTCGAGAGTTCGTCCCCGTGGATCGCGTAGGCCAGCCAGGCGACGGCCCGGGCCGCGTCGAGACCGTCTGGCGAGTCGCGGCGCGGGTCGAGCCGCGCACGGTGTTCCTCGCGGAACGCGTCGAGCCGGGAGATCGTCTCCTCGTCGGCGATCGCCAGCACGAACAGCGCGCGGCCCTCGTGGCTCCTGGCGTAGACCGACAGGTGGGCGCGGGGCGAGGCGGCGGCGAGCACCTCGAAGTACTGCTGCACCTCGGCGTGGGTCACCGGACGGTCGCCCAGCGCGAACCCGAGTACGGCTTCAGGACGCGGGATCGTCTCGTCGAAGCGGGCCTCGGGAAACCAGCGGGCCAGCCGGTCCGCGGCGGTGGTGGGCGCGGCGGAACCGGCGAGCACGGGGATCGCGGTCAGCGCCAGGATGCAGGAAAGCAGCCGTCTCACGGTCGGTCCTCCTCGAATCCGGTCGATCATAGCGGGACGCGTCGCCACCGGTGGAGATGCCCCGCGGGCGGCGCCTCCGCGGGGAACGATCGGCGGCCTGGCGAGTTGTACGGATGCGACAGGGCGCCGTGCACGCCGGTCCGGCGCCACGGAGGACGAGAGCGATGCGATCGACACGAAGCGGCTGGTCCACGGTGATGCTCGTCGCGTGCGTGGGGTTGCTGGCCGGTACGGTGGGCGTTCCGCGGGCCCGCGCCTGCGGAGACGGGGTCGACGAGCACGCGACGCGGGCCTGGCTCGGCGTGCTGCTCGACGATGCCGACGGCGGGGCGCACGTGGTCGCCGTGATCGACGACGGCCCCGCCGACGAGGCGGGTGTCCCGCGCGGTGCGGTGATCACCGGCATCGACGGCGAGCCGGTCGAGGGTGCGGCGGCGCTGCGCCGGGCGATCCGGTCGCGCAGGCCGGGCGAGACGGTGACCCTCGGCCTGCGCGAGGAATCCGGCGCCGAGCGGACCGTCGAGGTCACGCTCGGCAAGCGGACGCACTGGCCGGCACGGGCCGGGGTCTTCGCCTGGAAGGGGATCCCGGAGGGGCTGGCGGAAGCGCTCCCCGAGGTCCTCGCCGAGGCAGAGCGGCATGTGACCGTGCGGCGCGAGGCGCGGGCCTTTCTCGGCGTGAAACCGCTGTCGCCGTCGCCCGGCGTGCGGCGCGCGCTCGGCGGGCCGGACGATGCGGGCGTGCTGGTCAACGAGGTGGTCGAGGGCTCTCCGGCGGCTGCAGCGGGGCTCGCGGCCGGTGATCTGATCGTCGCCGTCGACGGCGCTCCGGTCACGTCGGCGCGCGACCTGTCCCGGGTGCTCGGCAAGCACGTGCCCGGCGATGTCGTCCGGCTCGAGATCGTCCGCGGCGCGCGACAGCGCACGATCGAGGTCACGCTCGGCGAAGCGGAGTCGCGGGTGTTCGTCTTCGGGAGTGGACCCGGTGGGGAGCTGGAGTTCGTGGTTCCGGACTTCGACGTGCCCGATTCGGGCGAACTGCACGAGAAGCTCGAGGAGCTGCGCGAGAGACTCGAGAAACTGCGCGGGAACCGACGGCTCCACCGGGAGCCGTCGGTGCCGGCGGGCGAGGTGGTCTCCGCGCGGCGGGTCGATGCGGTGACGCCGGCGGCCGGTCACGTCGCCGGTCCGGCCTGAAGGCGACACTTCCTCCGCGCGCGCCGTCACGGCGCGCGACGTGCCTTCTCCGCCTTTCTCCAGGTTGCTCGTTCCTTCCCCGGCCGACGCCGGAGAAGGAACGAGAACGTCGCGCCGCGCTCAGCCGGTCCGCTGCCGGCCGCCGAGCATCGACAGCACGGCGAGTCCGATCAGTACCAGCGTCAGTTCGAACAGGCGCATCGCCGAAGGCAGCATCACGAGGGACTGCCCCTGCCGGTTGGCGACAAGCTCGACGACCCACACGATCGCCGAGATCCACGCCAGCAGCGTCAGGACCTGCGCCAGCAGGCCGGTTCCTCCGCGGTTCATGGCGTCTCCTCCTCGCCGGTGGCCTCGGACGCGGGAGCGGGCGAAGCCGCCCGGCGGGCGATCACGTCGACATCGGGCGCGACCCGCCGGTCATCGATCAGCACGTAGGCGATGCGGATCGTCCCGTTCGCGTCCTCGAACCAGAGCTGGGCGTACGACTGCCGGTCTCCGGCGGTGGTCGTCACCGCCACGAGCCGGCCGTACTCGGCCGGAATCGCGTTCTCGGTCGCCATGTGCTCCCGGGCCAGCGGAAACGTGTCCGGTGGTGGCACCACGAGCGGCTCGCAGGAAGCGAGCAGCCCTGCTCCGAGTGCCAGGATGACAAGAGCGATACGGTTCATGATCCTGACCCCTTCCGCGCGGCATGCGCGTCGGGGAAAGTCTAGCAAGCCGGTCGCCGCGCTGCGGCATCAGCGGGCCGCCTGCGGAAAGCCGATGCCGGCGCGCTTCGCGACGGAAAAGGGCGGCCCGGCCGGGCCGCCCCTTTCGCGTGCAGGTAGACGGAGAGCTGGAAAGGCGTCTTACGGATGGAAGTCGAGCCGGTCCCAGAGGGACTCGCCGTCGGCGATCTGGCGCGGCTTGAGCTTGCCGTACGTACTGAAGAGGAAGATCACCAGCGGCAGGACGCCGAACACGATGATGATCGTGTCGGGGATCGCCCGAAGCGTGCCGACGAGCTGCACGAACGGGTGCTCGAAGAACGACGCGTCGCGCGCGGCCCACATGCCGTCGCGGAACGCGACAAGCGTCTGCATGACGCCGACCGGGAACAGCGTTCCGATCGTCATCGCGAACAGGCCGATGTTCATGCCCCAGAACGAGACCTTGAGCAGCTTGTCGTTCCAGGCCGACGCGTGCACCAGCCCGCGCCACGAGAACAGCAGCAGCGCGATCGAGAGCATGCCGTACGTGCCGAACAGTGCCGCGTGACCGTGGTTCATCGTCAGGTAGGTGCCATGCTCGTAGTAGTTGACGATCGGCAGGTTGATCAGGTAGCCGAACACGCCGGCGCCGAGGAAGTTCCAGAACGACGAGGCGACGAGGAAGTACATCGGCCAACGGTAGGGGAAGGCCGCGCCCTCCTTGCGGATCGAGCGGTACTCCATCATGCCCCGCACGACCAGGCCGAGCAGCGGAACCGGCTCCATCGACGAGAACACCGCTCCCACGGCGAGCCAGTAGCTTGGCCCTCCGTACCAGAAGTAGTGGTGGGCGGTGCCGAGGATGCCGCTGAGGAACGTCAGGCCGGCCGTGAAGTAGGCGACGCGCAGGGCGGCCTTGGGCGAGGCGAGGCCCATCGCGACGAGCAGCAGCGAGATCACCGCGACGCCGAAGAACTCGAAGATGCTCTCCACCCAGATGTGCACGACGAACCAGCGCCAGTAGTCGGCGATCGTCAGATGCGTCTCGCGACCGTAGAACAGGCCGAACGCGAAGAAGGCGACGACGAGGATCGCGCTGAACACGTAGAACATGATCAGGGCGCGATAGTCGGCACTCGCCTTGCGGGACATCTGGGCCACGGCGCGGTAGATGATTCCGAGCCAGGCTACCAGGCCGCCGAAGAGCAGGATCTGCCACAGCCGGCCGAGTTCGAGGTATTCCCAGCCCTGGTGCCCGAGCCAGAACCACCAGTCTCCGAGCATCCCCTTGATGCCGAGCACCTGGCCGGTAAGGCTGCCGACCGCGACCAGCACGATCGCCGCGAACAGGATCTGGACCAGCACGCCCTGCCGGCGCGGCTCGCGGCCGCCGATGATCGGCGCGAGGTAGATCGCGGAGGCGACCCATGTCGTCGCGATCCAGAAGATCGCGAGCTGCAGATGCCAGCTCTTAGCCCAACTGTAGGGAACGAACTTTGCGACGGCGTCGACGTAGAAGGTTCCCGGGTGGACGGTGTAGTGCGCCAGCAGCCCGCCCATCACCGTCTGCAGCAGGAACAGCAGGATCACGACGAGGAAGAACTTCGCCGCCTTGATCTGGCTCGAGGTCAGCGGCATGTCGACCAGTTTCTGCGACAGGGGAACGCCGGCCGCGGGTCCGTACCAGAGTTCCCAGGCGTGGACGTAGTAGATGAACACCCCGAGTACGAGGAACAGCGCCAGGATGCCGCCGAGCGTCCAGAGGTAGGTCGCGGCGGTCGGGTGGTTGCCGACGAGGGGGTCGGGTGGCCAGTTGTTGGTGTAGGACGCCTCCCCGTCGGGCCGGTCGGCGACCGCGGCCCAGGCGGTCCACAGGAAGAACCGGCCGATCGCCTGGCGTTCCTCGGCGCTCGGCACGGTGCCCGGCAGGAAGCCGTACGCCGGCTCGCCGTTGCCGAACACGTCGTCCCAGAAGGCGAGCAGCTCCGGGACGGCCTTGGCCTGCTCCGCCGTCAGCGTCAGCGTGTCGCTGTCCGCGTCGTAACGGTTGGCCTTCATCTGCAGCGCCGTACCGGTCTCCACGACCTTCTGCTCGGTGTCGGACAGTTCGTTGAACGACCGGCCGTAGGTGTCGAGTGCCAGCGCGTCACGCACCAGCACGCCCCAGCGGCGCAGCGTCACGGCCGAGAACTCCATGCCGCGCTGCGTGCCATGGCCCCAGACGCTGCCATGGTCCATCAGGCCGTAGCGCTGGTAGACGTTCTGCCCGGCGAAGATCTCCTCGCGGCCGAACAGCACGTCGCCGTTCTCGTCGACGACCCGGCCCGGGTAGGGGGCCAGGCGGTCGAGCGTCTGCCAGCCGCCGAACAGCAGCCCGCCGAGCGCAACCACGAAGCATATGAGCGCGAACATGCGCAGTCTGGACAGGCTCATCTCGTTCTCCTTCGTGTCCCGGGTTCGCTTCGCCGCCGGGACACGGGCGTCGTCACATCGGTTCGCCGGCACAGCCGCCGGAGAACAGGGGACCATCCGGCGCCGGCCAGGCGGAGACCAGTTCCCCGGCCACGGCGCGCAGCCGATCGGCCTCGGCGGCCCGCTCCGTGTCGGCGTCGTACTCCTCGCACGTCCGCTCGAGTTCGACGAATGCGTCCGGGGAGAGGAACCGGCGGGCCATCGGGTAGAGGATGTTGTCCTCCTTGGCGATGTGGGCGGCGAGCAGCGGGACGAACGCCCGGGCATGGGAGATCAGGGCGTCCCGGTCGTCGTCCGACAGGGGGCCCTCGCCCTCTCCGAGAGCCGCGAGCGCGCGGACGTGCGCCCGACCCTCGTCGTGCTCGTGCAGCATCACGGCGATCGGTCCGCCTTCGCGCGGCATGCCGGCGGCCTCCATCGCGACGAACAGGCGGTCTTCCTCCTTGCCGTGATGGTGCCGGTCGGCGAAGCCCCGGAAGAACTCGGCGAAACGGGCGATCTCCCGGCGCGGCACGTCCACGCCGCTCTCCACGCGATCGGCGAGCCCGGCCAGGGCGCCGAGCACTTTTTCGATCAGCCGGTGTTCGTCCATCAGGATCGTGATCGGGTCTTTCATGCGGCCCTCCTTCCCCGGTGGTCGAGGAACTCCCGCAATCTGTTTCCACTCGAGATGGCTCCGTCGGGGGCCGGCGGATCATCGGATCATCGTTGCGCAGGCAGCGTATCGACTCGACGGGGTGCGATCCACGCGAAACGGCGGGTCGGCTTGTCGCAGGGCAAGCCGCACCCGGTGCGTGGGCCGCGGCATCGCCGGAACGGGAAGGCCGGTCGGCCAACCGGTTCGCGGAGCACGGGTAGGCAACGGGTGGTCCCGGACGACGTACGACACCACATGACCGGAGGGACCCGGCGGGGAGCCGATCACGACAAACGGCGGGCCGTCGTTTCGTAAGGCCGCGGCGGAGGACGCCGTGACCGGCAGCGTGCCGCGGGGTCGGGATCCGGCACCTGCTTGCGACGCTCCTGCCTTCGCGCTAGCTTCGTCCGGCGCCCGCGGCTGGAAGCGACAGCCCGCGGCGCGGTCCGGACCGGAACGAGCGGGCGTAGCTCAGTTGGCAGAGCATCAGCTTCCCAAGCTGAGGGTCGAGGGTTCGAGCCCCTTCGCCCGCTCCATCGTCGCTCCAGCGTACGGCATGACGGTCAGGGGCACGGAGCGGTGGCGCTGCGATCCTGCCCCAGCGGCGACTCTCCGGCGCAGTTGACGCCCGTGACGACGTGGAAGAACGACCCTCCCGCCGGGGGCAGCGCGCCGTCGTCCTGCGTCGAGGTCGCCGTGATGCCCGACTCGAGGCACGCGAGGTCGCCCGCGTCGGGAGACGAACCGCGATAGACGTCGTAGCTCGCGACGCCGAACAACACGTCCCAGCTCAGCTCGGCGACGGTCGTGCCGACCTTGCGCAGCCGCAGTCCGCGCACCTCGGGGGGCACGCTCGCACCGCAGACCGCACAGTCGACCAGCGTGACGTCGTCGACCGCCGCCTCGACGATCGAGCCGGCCCCCTCGTCAGCGGCGATGAACCGCAGCCGGACGTCGCCGGTCGGCGTGACGAAGTCGGCGACGCGAAGATCGTGGTAGAGCCAGCCGCCGGTCGTGCCGGGGCCGGTCGGACCGACGGTCTCGACGGGAACCCAGGTCGCGCCCCCGTCGTTCGAGATCTCGACCGTGAACACGTCCTCACCCGGGGACGACCCCTTGTCGTTCGAGTACCAGCGCCAGTAGCCGAGGGACGGATCTCCCTGGCCCGACAGGTCGAGTGCCGGCGAGATCAGCGTCGTGCGTCCCCCGTCGACGTCGTTCTCGCCGATGCTCCCGCCCGGCGTTCCCTGGCCGGTGATCCAGCACAGCGTGCCCAGCACCGTGTGGTCGTCTTCCGGCTGGGCGTCGGTGCCGATCGGGTCGACCCGTTCCCACTGGCCGGTCGTCGCGGTGTCGTCCGGCAGGCCGGCCGTCCAGCCCTCGTCGGTCTCCACGTCGAGCAGCACGTCGCATTCGTCGGGCCGGCCGTCGGAGTTGCAGTCGGTCGTGCCGCCGAAGGTGATGTCGCACTCGTCGGGGACCGCGTTGCCGTTGCAGTCGAGACTCGTGCCGGATGAGAGATCGCAGGCGTCGGTGATCCCGTTGCCGTTGCAGTCGGGCTGGCATTCGTCGGGAACGCCGTCGGCGTTGCAGTCGTCGCTGCCGCCGCCGGGCCCGACGTCGACCGAGTCGTGGCTGCCGTTGGCGTTGCAGTCGCCGACCCGGACGAACCACACGTCCTGCTCGCCGTTGAACGTCGCCGAGAAGATCACCGCGGCGCCGTCGGCGTCCGAGCGCATCTGATAGTAGTCGCCGATCTTGTCCTGCTGCGGATGCCCGATCGTGGAGTCGAACGCCGGGGTGACGGGGATGCCCGCCGACCACGTCGCGCCGGCGTCGGTCGAGTAGGCGTAGTACAGCTCCGAGACGACGCCCGACGGATCGCTGCGCGTGTCGTTCCAGACGGCGTCGAGTCGGCCGTCCGGCGCGATCGACAGGGTGCCGAACCATTGCCAGGCCGAGCCGGGCGGGTCGTCGTTGACGCGCACCGGCGCCGACCATGTCTGGCCTCCGTCGGTGCTGCGCACGACGTGGACGTCGAGAGGATCGCCGCCGGGCGGGTCGACCGAGCCGAGCACGTAGACGTTGCCGCGGGTCGGGCCGTTCGAGTGATCGACCGCGACCCACACCTGGCCGAGCAGCCCGCCGGGATTCGGCGTTCCGCCGCTGCTTGTCGTGCCGCCGAGATCGAGCGACCGCGACAGCTCGAAGCCCGGCGAGGGATCGGCCCCGTCGCGCAGGCTGTCCGAGCGCAGCAGCACGTGCCCGGTGGCACCCAGGTTCGCTCCGGTGAAGAAGACCTCGCCGTCCGGGCCGACGGCGATCGTGCCCCACTTGGGCTTGAACCCCGAGGGGGACTGCCACGGTCCGCCGTACGTCTGGCCCCCGTCGATCGAGCGGCCGAAGTCGGTTCCCGGGGCGCAGCAGGTGAACTGCGAGTTCCAGATCGGGTAGACGAAGCCGTCGCCGCCGCCGCCGGTGGCATCGACGGCGAGCCAGTTCTTGTCGCCTCCCTGGGCGGAGATCGGGCCCTCCCATGTCTCGCCCTTGTCGCGCGAGATGAACATCTCGGCCGTGGTCGTCGAGGACAGGGAGTAGTAGTAGAAGACGCCGGTCGCGTCGACGTCGAGCACCGGATCGGAGCGGAACTGCCCCGGTTCGAGCACGCCGGGAAACGTCCACGTCTCGCCGCCGTCGTGGCTGTACGCCCAGCCCGCCTGGCGGAAGTTCGACGTGACGTCGTCGAACTGGCGCCAGCCGGCGACGAGATTGCGCGGATCGGTGGGATCGATCGCCAGGGTCGGCTCGTTGGCCGCGTCACCGACGATGTTCTCGCCGGTCGCCGACACGTTGACCTGCACGCTGGTGAAGTTCCCCCGCGTGACCGTCGCCGCGGCGGCCGTCTCGCGCTGCCCCCGGGGCGGCGGGGGCGTCGGTGGCGGGGGGACCGGAGTTTCGAGGTGCCCGGGACGGGGATCCGGCGGCCGCTCGTCTCCCGCGGAACCGGCCGGCAGGGCCGGCGGAGCGAGGAGGGCCGAGATCACGACCAGGCGGAGGGCGAAGCGGACGCAGGGCATCGGCGCGAGACGCATCGGGGGACCTCTTCGCCGGGCGAAGGGGGAGCGGCCCGGCGCCGGGGTGATACGCGGGCGGGGCCGGATCGGCAACGCCGCGGCCGACCGGGCCGCCGGGGGTGGGCATTGCTCCGCCCACGTTCGCAACCTATTGATCTTCCTTGATGATCGCCGAGAAGCTCGGCAAGTACGAGCTGCGCGGCCAGATCGGCCGCGGAGCGATGGGCGTGGTTCACCGCGCCTACGACACCGTTCTGGAGCGCGAGGTCGCGCTCAGGACGATGGCCGGCCGGCGGGGCGACGAGAAGGAAGACACGCTGCGTTTCCTTCGCGAGGCCCGCGCCGCCGGCGGCCTGCATCATCCGAACATCGTCACGATCCACGAACTCGGCTACGAGGACGGGGCCTACTTCATCGCGATGGAGCTGATGGAGGGAACCGACCTCGAGAAGGTGATCAAGAGCGGGGATCTGCCCCCGCTGGCGCGGCGGCTGCGGATCGTCGCCCGCCTCTGCTCCGGGCTCGACTTCGCGCACCGCGCGGGAATCGTCCACCGCGACGTCAAGCCGGCGAACGTCTTCCTGTGCAGCGACGGCGCGGTCAAGATCCTCGACTTCGGTGTGGCCAAGATCGCCAGTTCGGACGCCACGCGGACCGGGATGGTGATCGGCACGGTCGACTACATGTCGCCCGAGCAGATCCGCGCCGACAAGAACCTCGACGGACGATCGGACATCTTCTCGGCCGGGGTGATCCTCTATGAGCTGCTGTTCGGTCGCAAGCCGTTCGCGGCCGACCATCTCGGCGCGATCCTGCACCGCGTGCTGCACGAAGAGCCACTGGCGCTCGGCTTCGCCGACACGCTGCTGCCTCCCGCGCTGATGCGGGTCCTGCGCAGCGCGCTGGACAAGCGGCGCGAGGCGCGCTTCCAGACCGCCGGCGAGATGGCGTCCGCGCTGGACGAGATCGCGCCGGAACTCGAGGGCGAGCGGGGCGAGGCGGTCGAGGCACGCATCTCCGACCTGGCGGAACAGGGCGCGTTCGACGACCCCGCGAAGGCCGCCGAACATGCCGGGGCGACGCGGGTCCTGACGGTCGAAGCGGCCCTCGAGACCACGGAGCGCCCGCGCCGGCTCGGGCCGGCGATGGTGCTCGCCTCGCTGGCGGTGCTCGGCGCGACGGTCGGGTGGTGGCTGTTCCCGGGACGCGAAGTCGACACGCCGCCGTCGGTGACCGCCGTCGAACGGGCGCGGGTCGTCCCGCCGGCCGCGGAGCCGGTCGTGGTGGCGGAAGAGCCGCCGGGAGGCTCCGCCGCCGTCGCGCCGGAGCCGGTTCCCGGGGCGACGGAGCAGCCCACCGAGGTCGAAAAGGCGTCGGCGGGTCCGGCTCGGGACGAGGCCGCGCCTTCCGCGCCCCCGGCGACGCTCCCTGTCGCGCGGCCGGTCGTCCGCCGGCCGGGAGAACTCGTCGCGATCGTGATGCCCTGGGCGCGGCTGGTGACGATCGAGGACCTCGAGACCGGCGAGCGGCTCGAGCGTCGCGCCGAGACGCCGGTGCGCCTGTCGCTTCCCGAAGGACGCTATCGGCTCGAGTTCGACAATCCGCACGCCAGCGGTCCGTTGAGCGCCGAGGTGACCGTCCGCGCCGGCGAAACGCGCTGGCTGCGCCGCACGATGCCCGGCTACGACGCCGGCGCGCTCGCCAGGGAACTGTCGGCCCTCGACGGCCGGACCAGGAGAACGCCATGAGCCCGACACGGACGTCGACCTCCGTCCTGATGCTGCTGATGCTGCTCGCCGCGGCCTCCGCGCCGCCGGCGCGCGCGCTGAGCGACGAGGAGATCTTCCGCGACGTGCCCTTCAACCTGCTCAATCCGGGGGCGCGCGCGATGAGCCTCGGCGGTGCGTTCACCTCGCTGGCCGACGACTCGACCGCCGCGCAGGCCAACCCGGCCGGGCTGGTGACCCTGCGCAGGCCCGAGCTGTTCTTCGAGGTGCGCGCCAGCCGCCTGGACCAGAGCGCGGTGCTCGTCGAGGGGCCGGTCGATGGCGAGTTCTTCCAGGGGACCGTGACCGCCGGCGCGGTGTCGGATCCGTCGGCCCGGTTCAGTCCGACCTTCATCTCCTGGGTGCTGCCCCTGCGGCGCGTCGCGTTCGCCTTCTCACGGCTCGAGAGCCTCGACATCCGGGCGCGCACCGAGAACTCGTTCGCGCTCGTCGGTCGCCAGGCGATCTTCGACCCCGTGGCCGATGGCGGGCGACCCGATCCGATCGGCTTCGAGGACATCGACTTCGCGCTGACCGCCGACGCCGACATCAGCGCGCGGATCGTGCAGTACAACGCCGCGTTCGCGGCCGAACTGTGGTCGGGATTCTCCGTCGGGGTCACGGCGGTGTTCGGCATGCTGGACATGGACGGCCGGGTCGACAATCTGTTCGTCGACAACACCGCGCTGCCGGGCGAGCCGTTCGCCCAGCCGACGCTCGACTACGCGACGCGCATCGACGACGACGACTCCGACTTCGCCTGGACGGTCGGACTGATGTGGCGCCCCGCGGAGTGGATCAGCATCGGCGGGACCTGGCGGCAGGGGCTCGACTTCACCGTCGAGGAGCGGGTCGTGCAGAGCGGGCTCGGGCACGTCCGGGCGACGAATCTCTATGGCGAACGGTTCGACCTGACGCTGCGGACCCCGGACATCGCCGCGCTCGGGGTCTCGATCCGGCCGAGCGAGCCGCTGACGATTCTCGTCGACGTCGTGCGCGTCGAGTATTCGGACCTGCTCGAGGGTTTCAAGGCGGGACTCAACAGGATCGTCTTCCCCGAGACGGAGGCCGCGTTCACGGTCGACGACGGCACGGAGATCCACGGCGGGATCGAGTACGTCTGGCTGGCAGGGCGGACGCCGGTCGCCCTGCGGGCGGGGGCCTGGCGGGAGGCGGATCGCCGGATCCGGTATGCCGGAACGGATCCGGGACTCGCGCTGGTCTTCCCGGCCGGCGAAGCCGTCACGCACTACACGGGCGGCATCGGCGTGACGGTCAGGCAGGCGATCCAGATCGACCTCGCGGTCGACGTGTCCGATCGCAGCGCGTCGTTCGTCGCCTCGACGATCTACCGGTTCTGAGGCCGGCGTGCGTCTTCCGTGCAGGTCCGGAGTCGTCGTCGCGCTGGCCGTGGTGCTGGCGGTGGCGGTGGGCATGCCGCTGTCCGGAAAGCGGGGGACGTGGTACGACCCGTACCTCGACGCCGTCGAGGCGCTCGAGGCGGGCGACGCGGCCCGGGCGGTGGACCTGCTCGAGGCGGCGCTCTCGCGACGGCCGGAGTCCGGCTATCACCGGACGTACGGAACGAACTACATCCACTACACGCCCCATGCGCGCCTCGCCTTCGCGTGGCAGATGCTCGGGGACTGCGCGAAGGCCCTTCGCGAACTCGAGCGCGCGGAGGCGGCGGGGGAGCTGGTCGACGATCCGTCGCTCGCTCCGCGCGGCGAGGTCGTGCGGCGGGCCTGCACGCCCGCGCCGCGGCCCGAGGTGGTGGCCGTGGACGAGGGCGCTTCCCGGACGCCACCGTCGCCGCCGGTCCCGGCGCTCGACCCGGCGCGGCTCGAGCGCGGGGTCGCGGCCTTCCTGGCCGGCGACCTCGAGACCGCGGACCGGATCTTCTCCCGTACGGCCGACGACGCCGCCGACTCGGCCATCGCGCAGAGCCTGCTGGCCCTCGTACGGTTCGCGCGCTGGACCGCCGGCGGGCGGCGCGACGACGCCCTGATCGCCGAAGTGCGCCAGGCGGTCGGGCGCGCCCGGGCGCTCGATCCGCTGTATTCCCCGCCACCGGCTCTCTGTCCGCCCGAACTGCTCGCGCTCTGGGACGAGGGACGCTGAAGCGGTTCCTGTTGACGGTCCAGGTCGCCCGCCTATAATCGTAAGAAATCCGATCCAGGATTTCATATGAGCAGAGAACGCGAGCAGGAACCGCACCACCGGAGACACGTCGAGAGGCTCCAGCAGGCCGGCCTGCGGGCGACGGCGCCGAGGCTGGCCGTGCTCGAGGTGCTCGAGGTGCACCGGGGGCATCCGGCGGCGGACGAGGTCTGGGCGGCCCTGAAGCGGACCCATCCGACGATCTCCCGTTCGACGGTCTACAAGACGCTCGAGGCGTTCGTCGCCAGGGGGCTCTGCCGCCGGATCACGGGGGACGGGACGCGCCTGCGCATCGACGGGACGCTGGACGACCACCACCACGCCGTCTGCCGGGGATGCGGGGCGATCTTCGACATCGACCTCGATGCCTTTCCGATCCCGCCCCCGCCGGCGCGGCTTCCCCGGGACCTGTCGGTCACCGGCGTGCGGATCGAGTTCGACGTGATCTGCGCGAACTGCCGCGAGACCGCCTCCGCGGCGGTCTGCGAGAGCAGGCGGACGACCCGCCAGGGAGGAACGACCGATGCCTGACCTCAAGGGAACGAAGACGCACGAGAACCTCAAGGCTGCCTTCGCGGGCGAGTCGCAGGCGAACCGGCGCTACCTGTACTTCGCCAAGGCGGCCGACATCGAGGGTTACCCGGAGGTCGCCGGGCTGTTCCGGGACACCGCGGAGGGCGAGACGGGGCATGCCCACGGCCACCTCGACTACCTCAAGAAGGTCGGCGATCCGGCGACGGACATGCCGCTCGGGGACGTCCAGGAGATGCTCGCCTCGGCGGTCGCCGGGGAGACCCACGAGTACACCGACATGTACCCGGGCATGGCGAAGACCGCGCGCGAGGAAGGCTTCGAGGAGATCGCCGACTGGTTCGAGACGCTGGCCAAGGCCGAGCGCTCCCACGCCGGCAAGTTCCAGAAGGCTCTCGAGACGCTGTGAGTCCGGGCGGGCGGCCCGGTTCCCCGCCGTCGGGGCTCCGGGCCGCCGCGTCGGCCCGCCCGCCGCGGACCCCGTGGAACGACGATGAGCGAAGACGACCGCAGACTCGATCACATCCGCTACGCGCCGACCGACGGCCTGACCTGGAACCCCAACGACCCGACGTACTGGGACGAAGAAGCGCTGAAGAAGGAGATCGACCGCGCCTTCGAGCTATGTCACGGCTGTCGGATGTGCTTCAAGTACTGCCAGTCGTTCCCCACGCTGTTCGAGGCGGTCGATGCGGCGGACGGTGACGTCCGCCGGCTCGATCCGGCCGTCGTCGACCGGGTGATCGACGAGTGCTTCCAGTGCAAGCTGTGCTACACGCAGTGTCCGTACACCGAGGCCGAAGGGCACGAGTTCCGGCTCGACTTCCCGCGGCTGATGCTGCGGGCGAAGGCGGTCCGGCGCCGCCGGCGCCGCGCGCCGCTGCGCGACAGGATGCTCGCCGATCCGGACCGGCTCGGACGGATCGGCACGCGCACCGCCGCGCTGGCCAACTTCGGCAACCGCTTCCGGCCGCAGCGGGTGCTGATGGAGAAGCTGGCCGGCATCCACCGCGACAAGCTGCTGCCGGACTTCGCGTCGCGGACGTTCGAGGCGTGGTTTCGCGGGCGGAGCCGCGGATGCGAGGAGATCGGCGACGGACCGCACCGGGTCGTGCTGTTCGAAACCTGCTTCGTGAACTACAACCGCCCGCAGATCGGCCAGGCGGCCGTCGACGTGCTGCTGCACAACGACTGCACCGTCGCCTGTCCGCGGCTCGAGTGCTGCGGGATGCCGGCCCTCGATGGCGGTGACATCGACCTTGCCCGGCGCAAGGCGGAGAGGAACGTCAGGGCGCTCGAGTCATGGGTCGCCCGAGGCTACCTCGTGGTCGTGATCAATCCGACGTGCAGCCTGACGATGCGGCAGGAATACCCCGAACTGCTGGACGACCCGCAGCGCCCCGCGCTGCGCAACGCAGCCAGCGCCGTCGCGGCCGCGGTGCGCGACATCGGCGAGTACTTGGCCGAGCTGCGGCGGGAGGGGGCGTTCCGCGAGGACTTCCGCAGCACGCCCGGCGGCGCCGTGGCCTACCACGCACCGTGCCACCTGCGGGCGCAGGGGATCGGTTTCCGCGGGCGCGACCTGCTGCGCCGGATTCCCGGCGTGCGGCCGAAGCTGACGGCGGAATGCTGCGGGCACGACGGGACCTGGGCGATGAAGACCGAATATTTCGAGATGGCGCGTCGGAACGGCGAGAAGGCGTTCGAGGGGATGCGGGCGGCCGAGGCCGAAGTCTGGGCCACCGACTGCCCGCTCGCGGCCCTGCAGTTCGAGCAGTTCTGCGGCCGAAGGGCGCTGCACCCGATCGAGATCCTCGCCCGTGCCTACCGGCCGGACGGTTTCGCGACTCCGATCGAGAGCGAGAGCGCGCCGGGACGGGACGAGGAGCCGGCATGAGCGAGCGGACGATCACGCGCGAGCAGATCCTCGCGCCCGAGGAGTACGAGCGGCAGCGCGACGCGATCCGGCGCCGGGTGATGGCGCTCAAGCGCCGCCGGCGCGTGCCGTGCGGCGAGCACGCGATGTTCCACTTCGAATGCCGCGAGACGATGCTGTACCAGATCCACGAGATGCTGCGCGTCGAGGGGAGCTGGCATCGGCCGGGCGCGATCGAGGAGGAACTCGAAGCGTACAACCCGCTGATCCCCGGCGGGCGCGAACTCGTCGCGACGCTGATGTTCGAGTACGAGACGCCCGAAGAGCGGAACGAACATCTCACGCGGCTGACCGGCATCGAGCGGCACGTCTGGCTCCAGGTCGGCGATGCGCCGGTCATCCGGGCGGAGATCGACCGGGCCCAGGTCTCGGAGACGCGCATCTCGTCGGTCCAGTACGTGCGCTGGCCGCTCGACGACCGGAGCATCGCGCTGCTCCGCGTTCCGGGCACCGTGGTCCGCGTCGGGATCGACCATCCCCACGACACGGCGACGGCGGTGATCGGCGAGGAGACGCGCCGGGAACTCGCATCGGACCTGACGGATGAATGAGTCACGGGCTCCCGGTTCGCCGGCACGCGATGCGGCCGCGACCGCGGTTCCACGCCCCGTGCGAGTGTAGTAGACTCTGATCTCCAGCCGGCACCGCGCGTTCCCGCGTCACGGATCCATGCGCGCCGGTGCCAGGGAGGACCGATGCCGGCGTGTCCCACGCGTCGGGGGGGGAGCGTCTCCGTACGGCGGGTCAGGCGG
>JAJRXN010000522.1 GCA_024276295.1 Acidobacteriota bacterium | reverse complement strand
GAATGGATCATCGGTTTCAGCAGCGATCGACAGCAACTTTCCCTCGCACTGGGCCGGATGACACTGCACGGCGAGGCGGCCAATCGTGACCGGCGCAACGAGATGACCAAGCTGATAGCCGATCTTCGGGGCGTGTGCGAGGATCCCGGCCGCATCAGCCGGCGGCGCAAGTCGGATCAGGCCGGCAGTGCGGTTCGCAACACGGAAGTCGCGTACTGCGCGGAACGTCTGATCCAGCCGGTGATCCATCAATGGAACACCGAGTCGCGCGAATCGATCAACGCGCTCGAACAGCTCGTCGGTCAGGTCGCCGCGGTTCCAGGGCACAAGATCGTCATCCTCTTTTCGGAGGGAGTGATGAAGGATCCCGCGCTCGTCGCCATCAATGCCGTGCAGGCGACGTTCGGCGTGCAGACGATGAACGCCAGCGACGTTCTTTCGCGTCTCCAGCGGAACGTGTATCGGGAGTTCACGTCCGTCGTGCGCAAGGCCCAGGCGGCAGGGATCTCGTTCTTCGCGCTCGATACGCGACGTCCCGGTGAGCGCAGTGCCGTGGTCGGGAATTTCGAATCGAACAGCCCGCTCAAGCGAACGATCTTCGGCGTCGACCCGTGGGCGGAAATCTACGACGCAGCCCGCAGTACGCTGCTGTCGATGTCGCATGGCACGGCGGGGCGGTACTTCGCGGGGCCGGGCAATCTTGCGCAGAAGGTGAAGGACGCTGCCAACAGCTTTGACGGCCTGTACGAAATCGGCTACTACCGGCGCGATGCGACCCAGCCGAAGCGCAAGGTCGTCGTCAAGGTCAAGCGGCGTCGCGTGATGCTGACCTATGCGGATCGTCCCGAAAGGCGCCCTTATCGACCGACTCCTGCCCGACTGGAACTGCTCGTCGGGCGTCCAAGGCCGGCCGGTCCGGGACGTTACGAACTTCCCGTTGTCTTCTCTTTGCCGGAGCGTTTTCTGCGGCTGGACAGGCGTGGCGAGACGTGGGGGACGGCGCTCGGCTTCTATCTGGAGGTCGTCCGGCCGGACGGCTCTCTGGTGGATGAGCTGTTCAAGAGCGATACCTATCTCGTGCAGGAGAAGCCGGAAAAGACGAGCGAGAAGCCGTTGCTCTATGCGGTCAACATCGACGCCGAGGAGGGGCCCTTGCGGCTATGGGCCCGGATAACCGATGACCGGCTCCGCATCGTCGGTGATCGGGTCATCGATCTGACGATCGAGAACGGAGAGATTCGTTCGGGCGTGGCGCTCGCGGGCTGCGGCAAGGATGCGGGAAGTTCTTCGTCGTCGGCAGCCGGAGCGGGCGCTCGACGGCGCCCCTGACCGCACGCTCCGGCGAAGAGCCGGCGTGATCCCATGCGATGCCGGAGGCGGGTAGACTCTACCGCAAGAGGACGAACCGATGCGCCGCCTGCAGCTCGACCGGCCCCTCGTCTGCTTCGATCTCGAGACGACGGGCACCGACATCGCCAACGATCGCATCGTCGAGATCGGCATGGTCCGGGTCGAGCCGCTCGGCCTGCGGCGCAGCTTCCGCACCTTGGTCGACCCGGAGCGCCCGATTCCGGCCGAGGCGTCGGCCGTGCACGGGATCACCGATGACGACGTACGCGGCCAGCCGACGCTGGCCGAGGTCGCCGGCGAGATCCACGCGATGCTCGACGATGCCGATCTGGCGGGCTTCAACTCGGCGCGCTTCGATCTGCCGCTGCTCGCGATCGAACTCGAGCGCATCGGTCGACCGCTCGACCTGTCGGGACGTCGGCACGTCGACGCGATGCAGATCTTCCACCTCAAGGAGCCGCGCGACCTGACGGCCGCGTACCGGTTCTACTGCGGCAAGGACCTCACCGACGCCCACTCCGCTCTGGCCGACGTCGAGGCGACGCTCGAGGTGCTCGATGCGCAGCTCGAGCGCTACGACGACCTGCCGCGCGACCTCGACGGACTGCACAGGCTGTGCAACCCGGACGGCGACCGGTTCCTCGACCTGACGCGCAAGATCGCCTGGAACGACGAGGGCGAGGCGGTGCTGGCGTTCGGCAAGCACCGCGGGACGCCGCTGCGCCAGCTCGCGCGCGAGAAGCCGGACTACATGCAGTGGATGCTCGGGCGCGACTTCAGCCCGCAGGTCAAGCGGATCCTCGCCGACGCCCTCGAGGGTCGGTTCCCGAGGCGCGAGGCATGACCGGCACCCCGGCGCCGACGCGCTGCACGGTGGCGGTCTCCGGCGCGAGCGGGACGCTCGGCAGGGTGGCGGTGCGTGAGCTTTCGGCACGCGGGCATCGCGTCGTGCGGCTGGTGCGCCGCGAGCCGCGGCCCGGTGCCGATGAGCTGGCGTGGTCGGTCGAGCGGGGACTGCTCGAACCCCACCGCGCCGCCGGCATCGACGCGATCCTGCACCTGGCCGGCGAGAGCATCGCCGCCGGCCGCTGGACCGCGGCGCGCAAGGCGGAGATCCGCCGGAGTCGCGTGGACGGTACGCGCGCGCTCGTCGCCTCGCTCGCCGGGGTCGAACCGGCGCCGCGGACGCTTGCCTGCGCGTCGTCGATCGGCTGGTACGGCGCCCGCGACGACGAGCCGCTCGACGAGCACGCCCCGTCGGGCGACGGGTTCCTCGCCGAGGTCACGCGCGCATGGGAAGCGGCCGCCGACGCGGCGGCGCGGCTCGGCATGCGGGTCGTCAAGCTGCGCTTCGGCGCGATCCTCGCCACGCACGGAGGCATGCTCGCGCGGATGCTGCCGGTGTTCCGGCTGGGGCTCGGAGGTCCGCTCGACAGCGGCCGCCAGGTCGTGAGCTGGGTGCTCGTCGACGATGCGGCCCGGGCCGCCGCCTGGGCGATCGAGGCCGACACCGTGGAAGGGCCGGTCAACGTCACGGCGCCCGAGCCGGTGACCCAGCGCGAGTTCGCGCGGGCGCTCGGCCGGGCCCTTGGTCGACCGGCCCGGCTGCCCGCTCCGGGGTTCATGCTGAGGCTGCTGCTCGGCGAGCTGGCGGACGAACTGCTGCTCGTCGGTCAGCGCGTCCGCCCGCGGCTGCTGCTCGAGGCCGGGTTCGAGTTCCTCGCACCGCGACTCGACGACGCCCTGCGCCGGCTGCTGCATCCGCCGCCGGACGAAAGGACGGCCGGGTGAACGACACGTCGCAGACCGTTTCCGGACACCGGCTCGCCCGCGGATGGCTCGCGCCGGCGCCGATCCTGCTCGGCCAGCTCG
>JAJRXN010000068.1 GCA_024276295.1 Acidobacteriota bacterium | reverse complement strand
CAGCGGATCGAGGCCCTCCGGCGGCTGCGCGAGGAGCACCGCCGGCGCGCGCTCGACGACGCGGTCGAGAAGCTGCGTGCGGTGGTCTACGAACTCTCGCGCTGGTCGGCCGATCCCGAGATCACCGGCAGTGAGGACAAGTACCGCCGTCTCGAGCGCGAGGCGCGGACCCAGGCGGCGCTGGCCGTCCGGCTCGCCCAGGGCGATGACGACCTCGGGCGGATCGTCGAGGCCCTCGGTGACCAAGCCGAACTGGTCCGGTGCGGTCGGGAGCTGCGCCCGCTGCGCGAGCGCCTCGGCATCGAGGAGCCCAGCGCCTCCGAGGGCGTCGCCGAGCCCGAGGAGGACGACGCAACGCTCGACGTCACCCCGGTCGATGAGGCTGCCGAGACGTGGGCCGAGGAGTGGCCCCCGAGAATCCTCGATGTCGAGGGAGCCGGCGAGGGGGAGCGGATCCTGATCGTCGGCGGTCTGCCGGACGAGCGGCGCCGCGAGCTGGTCCGGCGGTTCTTCGGCTGGCGGGAGGTAGAGTGGGTCGAGAGCTACCGCGATCGGCAGGCCGACTTCAAGACGCTGCGACACCGGATCGCCGAGGGCCGTTTCGACCGCGTGATCATCCTCGCCCGCTTCTGCGGCCACGACGTCTCGCAGTCACTGATCCCGGCCTGCAGGAGGCACGCGGTGAGCTGCCATGTCCACCCGCGCGCCGTGTCGATCCCGGCGATCGCGCAGATGGTCTACGGCGCGTAGTGCATCACCCGGCGGGAGTGCGGCGGTCGTCGCCACGCGTTACCGGTTCATCATCGCTCCCATGGCGAGACCGAGCAGCGCGCCGACCTGCTGGTTGAACTCCTCGGCGGTCTGCGTGGCGAGCAGGCGGTCGAGCACGCCGTTGACCATCGCGAGCTGCATCATCACCGCCTGCTTCCTGTCCGGCGCCATCGCCGCCTCGGCCTGGGCGATGCCGTCGCGGATCTTCTGCATCTCGGCGTCCCACGAGCTGGCCATGCTCTCCGGCACCCAGCGCCCGTCGACCTGCACCCAGACCTGCTCCTGAGGGTCCTCGTCGGGCGCCTCGATGCGGAGCGTCGCTCGCTCGCCGTCGCGCGAGACGACCGTCGCGCTGGTGGCGGCCAGCTTCTCGAGCGCGGCCGTCATCGATTCTTCGCCTTCGGCTGCCGGCATGGCGCGGAGCTGGTCCATCAGCTTCGAGCCCGTTCCGGCGAGGAACTCGCCGACATCGAGCCGGGCGAGCTGTTCGAGGTCGCCGATCTCGCTCGAGGAGAGCGTGCGGATCACCGTCGCCAAGCCGTCGATCGCCATCTCGATCTGCGGCAGGTTGTCCTGCTGGCCGGCCAGCATCGGGTTGGCGAGCAGGAAGTCCCGCTTCTCCTCGAGAATGCGGCCGACCTTGCCGAGGGCGACGAACGTGGTGTTCCAGACCTCGGCATCGAGCTTGGCCGCCCCGTCCCGAATCACCGACTGCACGTCGGCGCGGTACGACTCCGGCAGCGCCTCCCAAGCGACTTCGACGCGGCCCGCCGCGAGGTCGTGGGCGACCTTCTCGACGCTGCTGTCCGGCTCCTTCCAAGGATCCGAGCCCCCGGCACAGCCCGGGAGCATCAGCACGCCAGCCAGGGCGATCGCCCAGGCGATTCTTCGATTCATGTCTCGCATCCTTTCCGACGGGGCGGGAAACCCGCGCCACTTCCGTCCGCGCGAATCTAGGCTCGGGCACCGCTGCCATTCAACCACGACGATGAACCCGGCATGCTACGTCCGTTCGTTCCCCAACGCCGGAGGCACCGGTGTCCGGAACCGACCAGTCGGGCACGACGCGAGCGGGCGGGCGGCGTCAGCTCGGTCGAGCGGGAAACGCTCGAGGAAGGCGGCCGCGCCGTGCTCGTTCCGCCGGACGGCGTCCGGGCCGGAGTGCGGGGTCCGTCCCCGCTGAGCCGGCTCGGGGTATGATGAATAGATGCTGACTGGGCGCGGACGTGGCGGACGTCTCCGGGCGGGTCGAACAGGTGCGAAACGCCGGTCCTGCGACGGCGTTGCATGCTTGGAGCGCTCCGGAGGGCAAGTCGTTTGGATGCAATGGTTTCCATGAGGGGGAGTGAGTAGCCGGGCCGTTTACTAATGTATAGGTAAGGGGTTGACAGGCAGCCCCGATCGCCGTATAACTAGCTTGCTAATTCGGCGCTGGACTCGGCGGTCCGAAGAGGACGACTCGCCGGCGCCAGCCGGAGGAGGTAGACACCATGCATGGTAGGAGAGCCCTTGGAATGGCGCTGATCACCGTCGCGGTGGTCGCCGTCAGCCTGGCGCCGATGGCGTGGGCGAACGGCGCCGCGAACGGGATCGCCAACAGCCCGCACGACTTCAGCAACGAGAACTGGAACAACACCGGAGAGATCTGCCGCACGTGCCACGTCCCGCATGACCACGGGCGTGACACCGGCCTCGTCGGCCTGCTGTGGAATCACGCGCTGCCGGACACGACCGGCTACGTGATGTACAGCTCGTCGAGCCTCGACGGCGCCGCCGACACCGAGCCGACCGGCATCAGCAAGATGTGCCTCGGCTGCCACGACGGCACGGTCGCCCTCGACGAGTTCGACAGCAACGTCGGCACGCCGGGCACCACGTTCATCGGCAGCGGTGACCAGGTCCCGAACCTGCCCGGGTCCCCGCAGGACCTGCGTGCCACGCACCCGATCTCGATCGTCTACGACATCTCGCTCGACCAGGAGCTGAACGATCCGGACACGACCCAGATGGGCGCCAGCGGCCGGACGATCAGCGCCTTCCTCGAGAACGGGAAGGTCCAGTGCAGCTCGTGCCACGACGTCCATGACTCGCCGACCGAGGCGGTCGCCGGGACGAAGCTGCTGCGCGAAGCGCAGACCGCCGGTCAGGGCGGCAGCCCCTCCGGCCTGTGCCTGACCTGCCACAACAAGTAGTAGACTGGCGCGGCGAATCGGGGCCGGCGGCGCGAGGGAGACCTCTCCCGCCGGCCCTTTCTTCGAGGCACCGTTCCGCATCGGAGGGCTCGTCATGCGGCAGACATCGGCCCGTACCCGCACCGTCGCCGGCCGCCGGAGGATCCTTCCCTTGGGCCTGCTGGCCGGCTTGCTGGTCGGTCTGCTCGCCGGCTGTGCCGGCGCGCCGGTCCGCAAGCCAGGCTCCGGAACGGCGTTCTTCCCGCCACCTCCCGATCCGCCGCGCATCCAGTTCCTGCTGGCGATCACCAAGGAGACCGACATCCCGGGCTTCCGGCGCAGCTTCGCCGAGAGGCTGGTCGGCGAGGAGAACGACCGGCAGCTCGTCAGGCCCCGAGGGGTCGCCGTGCACGACGGCGTGATCTACGTCGCCGATGCCAAGCTGGCGACGGTGCTGCGGATCGACCTCGACCGGAAGCGGTTCGTGCCGATCGATCACGAGGGCCCGGGCAAGCTGAGCGGTCCGCTGGGAATCAGTTTCGACGACAACGGCGTGCTCTACGTCGCGGACCGCGGCCGACGCCAGGTGCTCGCGTTCGCTCCCCGCCAGGACGGCGGTCTCACCTTCTCGCGAGCCTATGGCGAAGCCGACGGGCTGGTGCCGACGGACGTGGTCGTACGGAAGGGCCGGCTGTACGTCTCCGACATCAAGGACCACGAGATCGAGGTCTACGACATCGCCTCGGGAGACCGCGTCGGCACGATCGGCCAGGAAGGCGCGGCCCCGGGAGAGTTCAAGTACCCCTCGTTCCTGGCCCTGGGACCGGATGACACGCTGTACGTCACCGACACGATGAACTTCCGCGTGCAGAAGCTCTCCCTCGAGGGCGAGCCGCTGGCCACGTTCGGCAAGGCCGGGGACTGGACCGGCAGCGTCAGCCGTCCCAAGGGGATCGCCGTCGACGACGAGGGGCTGGTCCACATTCTCGACGCCGGCTTCGAGAACGCGCAGATCTTCCTGCCCGATGGGCAGGCGGCGACATACTATGGCGGGTACGGGGACTTTCCGGGGCACATGTACCTGCCGTTCGAGGTCACGCTCGACGAGAGCCTGCTGGCGAAGCTTCGGAAGCGGGTCTCCCCCAAGCTCAGGCCGAAGTACGTCAT
>JAJRXN010000067.1 GCA_024276295.1 Acidobacteriota bacterium | reverse complement strand
GGTCGAAGAAGGCGGGGGCGCCTCGTCCTGGCGCTCGCCGGGATCGCTCTGGTCGCCTGGGGGGCGCGGGGTGCGTTGTACGTGGCGCCTTCTCCGACGCTGGCCCTGGGGGCGGACCGCGCGGCGATCGGCACCCCGGGGACGGCATTTGAGGGGCGGGCCGACGGCGTGGTCGTGAGGGGTGTCGTACGCGTGCGACTGGAGATCGTCCAGGAGGAGCGTTCGGCCGTGCTCGCCGAGCAGGAGCTTCGCGGTCCGTCGGTCTTCGAGTTCTGGAAGGCGGCGGAGCCCCGTACGGTCACGCTGACCGGGCGCGCCGCCCGGGGCGAACCGGACTGGCTCGCCGAAGGTGCCGCCAAGGTCCGGCTGGTGGCGCAGCGCGCGACCGGGCCGCTCCGCCGTGCGGTGACCGTCGACACGGTCCAGGAACTGCCGGTCCGTTTCCGGCCGCCGAGGCTTGAGGTGCTTTCCGCGGGTCGGGTGGCCCGGCAGGGAGGCTCGGGGGCGGTCCGGCTGCGGGTCGGGCCGGCCGCGGTCGCGTCCGGCGTGCAGGCGGCCGACGGGGTGTTCGATGCCTGGCCGGCTCCCGGAGGCGCTGCCGGAGAGCAGATCGTGATCTACGGCGTGCCCTGGGATCTGACGGATTCCGCGCAGGTCGTCGTCTTTGCCGAGGATGCCGCCGGCAACCGGGTCGAACTCCCGTTTCTCGATCGGATCGAGCCACGGCCGATCCGGCGGGACCGCATCGATCTTCCCGACTCGTTTCTCGCCCGCGTCGTTCCGGCGATCCTCGGCCAGCTCCCCGATCACTCGCCGAGCGGCTCGCTGCTCGACGACTATCTGTTCATCAACGGAGAGCTGCGGGCACGGAACCGGGCCTTCCTGCGCGAACTCGGCCGGGCCGGCAGGCCCGGATTCGCCTGGGAGGATGGCTTCTCCCAGCTTCCGGGGTCGAAGCGGATGGCCGGTTACGCCGAGGTTCGCACCTACGCCTACGGCGGACGCGAGGTCGACCGGCAGACCCACCTCGGACTCGACGTGGCGTCCGTCCGCCAGGCGGAGGTGCCGGCGGCGGCTCGCGGGCGAGTGGCGTTCGCCGGGTTCCTCGGCATCTACGGCAACTTCGTCGTGCTCGACCACGGGTACGGCGTGATGACCGGCTACGCGCACCTCTCGCGGATCGACGTGACCGAGGGCGAGGAACTCGAGCGGGGGGCGATTCTCGGCCAGACGGGCCGTACCGGCCTCGCCGGGGGAGACCACCTCCATTTCGGCGTCTTCGTCCGTGGCGTTCCCGTCGATCCGATCGAGTGGATGGACAGACGCTGGATCCGGACCCGCATCCTTCCGCACCTCGGATCGGCGGAACCGGATCGCGATGGCACCTAGCCGGCTTGCCGGTATCCTTTGCCCGGATCGATGCACCGAGGACCAGACGGATGAACGAAACCAGCGCGAACGATCCGAACGCCGAATCCCCGGGTGGAGAGACGCAGCCCGAGGCTCCTCCCCCCTCCGAGTCGGGGCCGGCGGCGTCCGGTTCCGGAGAGAGCGCCGGCGGCGAGACCCCGCAGGGCGCCGAGCCGGCGGCCGTTCCGGACGGCGCCGGGGTCGAGGAGCCCGCCACGACGGAAACCACAGCGCCGAAGAGTGACGGCGCGGCGCAGCCGGAATCCGGCCCCCCGGAGGCCGAGCGCGAGGCGGTCGTCAAGGCGGCCGAGCGACGCGGGGCGATCGACATCGACGCGGCGGCGGCCGAAGCGCTGCGCTGGGGGTTCATCGACGACGACGGAAACGTCCGGCAGAACGACAACCGGCACTTCACGGGCCGCGTCATCGGGCGCGTTCGGGGTCGCGACCACCGCCGCTCGCTCGCGTTCTTCGTCGACCGGTTTCGCCGCTTCGTCCATCGCACCGACCAGCTTCTCGAGCAGATCGCGGCCGATGCCAACAAGGGACGGTACTCGCAGCGGCTACAGAAGCTGCGCGAGCAGATCGTCACGTCGGACGCGCTCGGAGACTTCGATGCGCTGATCGACCGGCTCGATGCGGCCTATGCCGAGGCCCAGCAGTACCAGGCGGTGCAGCGCGAACTCAAGGAGAAGCTCTGCGAGCAGGCGGAGGAACTCTCGGCGTCGACCGACTGGAAGAAGACCAGTGATGCGCTGAAGAAACTGCAGCAGGAATGGCGGACGCTCGGTTCGGCGGCTCCCCTCGATGACGACGCGCTCTGGAAGCGGTTCCGAGCCGCGATGGACACGTTCTTCACGCGGCGTGACGAGGATCGGGCGCAGAAGCGCGCCGGGCAGGAAGAGGCTCGTGCCAGGAAGCTCGAGCTGTGCGAGCAGGCCGAGGCACTGGCGGAATCGACCGACTGGCGGGAGACGGCCGAGCGCCAGGACGCGCTGATGGCCGCCTGGAAGGAGGCCGGCTGGGCCGGACGCACCGCCGAGAAGGAGCTGTGGGAGCGGTTCCGGGCGGCCCGCTCGCGATTCTTCGACCGGCGTCGCGAGGACCGCGAAAAGCGCCGTGCGGAGTTCGAGGAGAACGCCCGCCGCAAGATCGCGCTGTGCGAGGCGGCCGAGATCCTGATCGACTCGCCCGACATCGTCGGTTCCTGCGAGCAGGCGAAGCTGCTCCAGGCGGAGTGGAAGGAGGTCGGTCCCGTTCCGCGCGCCCAGTCCGAGGAACTCTGGAAGCGGTTCCGTGCGGCGTGCAACGCGCTGTTCGAGCGGGCGCGGCAGGAGCGGAGCCGAGAGCGTGCCCACCGTGGCCGCGAGCAGCGCGAGCAGACCGGTCGCCGGCGCGAGCAGGCCGAGACGCTGCGCGAGTCGATCGTGCGCGACGTCGGGCACATCGAACGGTGGCAGCGTGCGCTCGATGGCCTCAAGGGCAGCCCCGATTCACCGATGCGCCTGCAGCTCGCCGAACGGATCCGCGGCATCGAGGATCAGCTCGCCGAAAAGCGTGCCCGCCTCGCCGAGATCGAGGCCCGCCTCCGCCAGGATCAGTAGCGGCGGGGCTTGCCCCGCCGATCCCGTGCAGGGGCAGCGGCTGAAGGCCGGGAAGGCGATCGCCTGCGGCGATCGGCTTTCCCTACTGGACGATGAACTCGACGAAGAGGATGTCCTTGACGGACTCGTCGCCGAGCAGCTTGTTGATCTCCCGGACGATCTCGCGCCGCAGCGCCTCCTTGCCGACCGGTGTGCCGATCGAGTCGTAGGTCTTCGAACTCAGGATCGTCAGCACCTTGTTGCGGATCCTGGAACGCAGGATGTCGTCGTTGACGATCCGCTCCTCGAGTTCCTGGTTGAGCGTCACGGCGCGCAGCGTGGCCTTGAGATAGCGATTGCCGCCCGGGTCGGCGAGGTTCACGACGAAGGACTCGAGCGAGACGAGGAACTCCTGCTGCGGAGCCTGCTGTTCGTCGGCTGCATTCTCGCCTTCTTGGCCATCGGCCGAGCGCATCATGAAGAACGCGCCGGCACCACCGCCGGCCACGACGAGAAACGCGACCAGTGCGAGCACCAGGAACAGGCCCTTGCGACTCTTGCGCGGTGCCTGTTCGGCTGCGTTTTCTTCGGGATTCGGCTGGGTCGACATGGTGTCCTCCCTGTCCGGCCGCCGAGCGCGCGGCTCAGTCGTTGGGCCGGATCAGAATCTCCACGCGGCGATTGCGCCGACGTCCTTCCTCGGTGAAGTTCTCGGTCAGCGGGCGGGTGTCGGCGTAGGCCACGGCTTCGAGGTGCGCGCCCGGCACGCCCTGTCGCCGCAGGTAGCGCACGACGGCGGCGGCCCGCGTCGCCGACAGTTCCCAGTTGCTCGGGAAACGCGCGGAGCGCGTCGGCGTGTTGTCGGTGTGTCCCGCGACGGTGATCGAGGCTCCCCAGCTCGAAGCGATGTGGGCCGCCTCGTCGAGCAGCGGCAGCACGGCGGGGTCCAGTTCGGCCTGTCCGGGTGCGAATCCCAGCTCGCCGGTCAGCGAGACCTTGATCTGGTCCTTGTCGATCTCGATCTCGACGAACGAGTCGAGGTCGAGTTCCTCGGCGATCTTCTTGATCTCGCCGACCGCCAGGGCGGCACTGGACGGCTCGTTGAACGATTCGGCGACCAGCGTCTCGCCTGCCGGAACCTCGGTGAACCGTTCGGAGACCTGCACGCCGAACGCCTCGCGGATGTAGCCCGCCACGACCTTGAACCGCTCGCTCTCCATCGTGCTGAACGAGAGCAGCAGCACGAAGAAGCACATCAGAAGCGACATCATGTCGCCGAAGGTGACGACCCACTCGGGAGCGCCGGCCTTGGGTTCATCGACGGGAGTCAGATCGGCCATCGGATCGTCTCTCCGCCGGTCATGCGGCCTGCTTCGCGGTGGCGGCCTCGCGCTTCTTCGGGTCGAGGAACGCCATCAGCTTCTGTTCGACGCTCGCCGGGTGGTCGCCTTCGACGATCGAGATGATCCCCTCGAGGATCACGATCCGGGAGTTGACCTCCTCGCGGCTGCGGTACTTGAGCTTCTCCGCGATCGGGTTGGCGACGAGGTTCGCGATCAGTGCGCCATACAGCGTGGTGAGGATCGCCACCGCCATCGCCGGGCCGATCGTCGCCGGATCGTCCATCGAGGCGAGCATGTTCACGAGTCCGATCAGCGTTCCGATCATGCCGAACGCGGGAGCCGACGTGGCGATGCCTTCCATCAGGTCCTGGCCCACCTTGTGTCGCTGGGCCAGGGCGGAGATCTCGGTCGAGAGGATGCGGCGGATCGACTCCGGCTCATGGCCGTCGACCGCGAGCCGGATCGCCCGGGCCAGGAACTCGTTGTCGACCTCGGCCTTTTCGATCGAGAGCAGGCTCTCGCGCCGCGCGGTCCGCGCCAGCTCGACGATCTTCGTGATCAGCGCGTCGTCCTGCGGCGCCCTGCCGAAGAACGCGTTCTTGACCACCTTGATCGTGCCGAACACGCGCGTCAGCGGGTTCTTGATGAGCGTCACCGCCAGCGTGCCGCCGACGACGATCAGCAGCGAAGGGACGTTGATGAAGACCAGCGGCGACTCGCCGATCACGATCGCGGTCGTGACGAGTACCGTGCCGAGGACCAGTCCGATGACGGTGGAGATGTCCACGGTTCTTCCTGCTGGGTCGTGCTTCCCGCTGGTCTTCGTATCGGGCCGGCGGGGGGCGGCCTTTAGCGGCCCGGGGCCTCCCGGCGGCCGGTGGGGGGG
>JAJRXN010000521.1 GCA_024276295.1 Acidobacteriota bacterium | reverse complement strand
GGCCCCCAACCGGCGTGGAGCGCGATGATATCAGGAAACAGGACGCATGCTCAAGGATCACCTTGCCGCATGGCGGCATGGCAGGCTGGACGAGTCGCAGGACGGACCGGGCGAGCGATGCGCTGCGCGCATCGGCCGCCCGACGTGGCCATCAGCCGCGACCCGGCCATGCCATCGCCTATGGCGCGCAGGCGTCGATCCTGTCCTGCGGGTGGCAGGCATCGGCGGCGGGCGGACGCGCCGCGCCGGTCGAGTCCGTCCCGTAGCTCCCCTCGAACGCGCCGTCGCTCGGCACGACGAGGAAGAAGTCCGCGCTGCCCGCCCCCTCGGCGATCGTCGCCGTCGTGGCCGTCACCGCGCAGAACCCCGCTTCAGAGGCCAACGAGTCGTAGCCCGCCGTCAGGTCGCCGCGATACACGCCATAGACGCCGCCGCCGCCGCAGTCGGCCTGCCAGGAGAGGTCGAGCCCTCCTGCGCCCCGCGTCACGCGCAGGTCCGCCGTGGCGCCGGCCACCGCCCGCGAAACCGGTTCGCACGAGTCGCTGGTCACGCCCTCGAGTTCGAGGGCGTCGACGTTCCAGCCGGACGTCGTCGCCGCGTTGTCGCTGATCAGACCGAACCGGATCTGGAACTGCGGGTTGCGATCGGCCCAGGTCGACACGTCGTACGACTGCAACGCCCACGTGTCCTCGGCGATCGCGTCCTGGTCGAACAACGTGACCCAGTCGACTCCGTCGGCGCTCACTTCGAGCGTCGCCCTGTCGTAGGGCAGCACGTTGAGATAGCGCTGGAACCGAAGCACGACCTCCGAGGCGTTCGAGCTGTCGATCGCCGGCGAGGTGAACGTGGACGTCACGACGCTCTCGTAATTGCCGGCCTGCGGCCCGAGCCCCGTCAGGTCGTTGCCCATCACCTGGCTGCCCTCGAAGGCCGTGTCGGGGTCGGGATTCGGAATGAATCCGGGAATCGACCCGCCGCCGCCGAGGCCCTGGGGCGCTGCGATCTGCCATTCACCCTGGCCGGCGCTCGACCAGCCGATGTTGCTCTCGAACCCGTCCGAGAAGAACACCACCGGCGGCCCCGCACCGCCGACGAGGATCCGCACCGCGCCGATCTCCTCGGGATAGACGTTGGCCGGATCGGTCGAGGCGATGGCGACGACGTTGAAGATCGCGTCGTTGCCGCACGGGAACTCCTGGCCGACCTGGAACCGGTAACTCTCGGCACCGGCCGCAGTCGCTCCGACGACGATGTCGCCGTAGCCGGCCGTGCGCGCGATCACCTCGACCGGGCCCGCGCTCGCCCCGGGAACCAGTTCGGCGGTCACGCCGAGGGCGTCCTCGTTGCCGTCGTTGCGCAGGACGACGCGCACGTCGAAGACCTCGCCCGGATCGACGGCGCCGTTGCCGTTGCCTTCCACCTCGACCAGGTCGATGTAGCCGTCGTAGCGCAGGTCCGGACCGGTCACCGTCACCGGCTGCTCCGCCCGTCCCGGGCAGTCCGCGCTGTCCCGCACGCGCAGGACGGCCAGACCGTCGAGCGGCCGATGATAGACGTGGACCGGGTCGGCCTCGGTCGAATCGATCACGCCGTCGTTCTCGAAGTCCCAGGCGTACGTGTAGGGCCCACCCGCGCCCCCGGAAACCGTGCTGTCGAACTGGACGTCCTGGCCGACACGCGCCGGGTTGGGCGTGATCGTGAAGTCGACCAGCGGTGCGTCGCAGATCGACCCTGTCGCTCCGGTAGCGACCAGCGAGAACGTGACGTCCATCTCGGGCGTGTCGAGCACGGCGTCCTCGTTGACCTCGCTCGCGATCACCTCGACCTTCCAGACGCCGGCTTCCGGATTCTCGATGAAGACGTTCTCCACGGTGTCGACCGTGTTCGGTCCGCCACCGGGCTGCGAGTAGTTGCCGGCCTTGAGACCGTTGTTGCCCCAGTAGACCGTCCCGGCGGGTGACGTGACCTTGAGATCGACGTCGTTGATCCGGTGCAGCGTCGCGGAGGTCGTCCCCGGGGGATCGGGATAGACCATCGTGATCTTGAGTTCGGGCTCGCCCGTCTCGACCTGCAGGTCGAACGCGGCGATGCCGTCCACCGTCAGGTCGAACTCCTGGTCGACGAAGAAGCTCTTCGCCGCCATGTCATAGGCCTGCCGTGCGCTCGGCCGGCCCCAGCCCTGGTGCACGCGTGTCAGGTCGTCATTCTCGCCGCTGAACGGATACTGCACGGCGGTATTGATCAGCAATGCCTTGAGCGTGCTGAAACTCGGCAGCTTCTCGAAGACCGTCGCTCCCTGCGGATCGGTGCCGAACACGTTCTCGGCCCACATCTGGATCAGCAGACCGAGCACGCCGGCCGACTCGGGGGTCGCCGCCGACGTGCCGCCGAAGGTGGCGGTGTAGCCGCTGCCGGTCGTCGTCGTGTAGATGTCGTCGTACCAGTAGTTGACATCCGGCTTGATCCGCCCATCCTCGGCCGGGCCGATCGATGCCCCGCTGTTCCATCGGTCGTCCGACGTGTCGAGCGTGTCGTAGTGCCGGATCCCGCCGACGGAGATGATGTTCTTCGCCCACGCCTGCGGCCGGCTGTTCTGGTTGCCGGCGTTGGACTGCGACTGCAGGATCGTGAAGTCGAGGCGCCAGATGATGTCGTCGAGATCGTAGCTGACGCTGGTGTACGAGGTCGTGCGGGCATCGCCCCACGAATTGGTCTGGAAGTGGGCGAAGTACGGCGCGTCCAGCAGTTCCTGCGTGTGGGCGAACCGGTCTCCCAGGCTGTCGTAGTCGGCCGCGATCCCCTGCTCGGCGCACGGAAGATGTCCCGTCGCCTTGGCCTCACCGTCGCCGTCGCGATCGCCGTTGCCGAAAACGATCCCGTAGGTGCTCGTCCCGTGGCTGGCAACGCTGGTCGGGCCGTGCAGCATGATCCCGTCGAAGTCCGGATGATCGTCCTGCACGCCGGCGTCGAGCACCTCGCCACGAACGCCCTGGCCGCAGAAGCCGGCCACCGACTCGACGTAGTTGTCGCCCGCGTCCTCCCGCACGAGATCCATGTCGGTCTCCGGCGCGCTCCACGGGTCGATCCACATCACGTCCGGATCGCCGGCCACCGCGGCGACCTGCCCGCGTGTCAGCCACAGCTCCAGGATCTGGCCGTTGGGCCACAGGGCGGCCACCCGGGCGCCGCGGGCGGCCGCCCGCTCGGCGACGCGGTGCTTGGCCGTCGCGCCCCACTCGAACGTCAGCAGGCGAAAGCGCCGCATCTCGTCCGGCGTTCCCGGCTCGTCGAGCCAGCGGCGGACCGGCTCGGCGACCCTGTACCACGGGTGGAACGGTTCGACGCGGCGCACGATGTCGAGCGCGGCGACCGTCTCCCTCGCAGCGGGAGCGACCCGGACCAGGTAGGAGTTGTCGGGAAAGTACTTGAGCACTTGCGCTCCGGCCGCTTCGAGGGCGGCGCGCCATTCCGGCAGCGGCTTGGTCCACAGGGTGACGAGCCTGACCGGGTCGTCGGGCCCCGCGCGGAACCCCGCCGGAGGCGCGGGCAGCGCGGCCTCGCCGACGACGGCGCCGTCGCGCAGTCGCAGCATCTCGCTGACCGGCTCCGCGGAAGACCAGCGACCGGTCTCCGTGCGCCGGTGCGCCTCGAACAGCACGCCGTCCTCGCGCCACGAGGCGAAGATCGCCCGGCCGCCGAGAGCGGCGCCGCTGGTCGCGATCTCGACGCGGGCCCGCGTCTCGCGGAGCACCTCGCGCCGCACCTCGCCAGCGGCGGCGTACTCGGCGACCACGCGGGTCACTCCGCCGTCCGCCTGTTCGAGCAGCAGCCGGGGGGCCGGGGACCGCCCGACGGCGAAGGCCGTCGCGGAGGCGACGAGAGCGGTGAGGAGGAGAATCAGCAGGGCGACACGTCGCGTCGGGCGTGGGGCACACCACGCCTCTGGGGAGCGGAACTGGGGCATCGTTCGGTAGCCCCCTGACCCGGGTCAGCGGATCGCAAGTGCCAGACTGCCCAAGGTACGCCGACCGGGTCCAGTCGGCAGGAGCGAAGATAAGGCGAATATCGCTGCCGGCTCCGCCAGCACCTCCGCACCGGACTCATGCGCAGACCCCTCGGCGGAGAGCGGGAGGTGAACCGGGCCCAACAAACCGAACAGACCGCAAGGCGCCCCTCCGAAATCGGAGTTGACACCGGGGCCTCGATTCGCGAAAGCGATGATCTGACGAAGGAATCTCCGGGGCACTCCCCGGAGGTGCGCAAGCGCATGGTGTCGGCGACGTACAGGCCCCGCTCAGTTCCAGTAGATCATGACAATCCCCGCCGCGTTCATTCCCGCGTGGGCAAGCACTGGCGCCGTCAAGCCACCGGTCCGCCACCGCAGCCAGCCGAGAAGAACCGCCGGGCCCAAGTAGCCGAGCAGGGCCCACGGGGAGAGACCATGGGCTGGAGCGAAGAGGAGCGCGGTCACCCCGATCGCGAACCGCGGCGACCAGCGCTCGGCAAGACCGCCGTACAGCCGCCCTCGGAAATACAGCTCCTCGACGACCGGTGCACCGATCACGACAACCGGCACGGCCATCGCGAGTGGAACATACATCTTGAGGAACCAAGCCACCTTGCCAAAAATCTGCCTTACGTCATCAAACGCCCAGGCCATCACGTTGAAGTAGACTTGACCGCCCACCACAACGAGC
>JAJRXN010000066.1 GCA_024276295.1 Acidobacteriota bacterium | reverse complement strand
GGCGTTCGAAGAGCGTCGTCGTGCTGGCCTATCGCCGGTTCGAGCCCCCCCCGGGATCCGAGGAGGAGGGGCGCGAGGCGCGTGTCGTCCTCGTCGGGGACACGGACTTCCTGACCGACGCCGAGTACGATCGCGAGGCCAACAGCGAACTCGGACTCAATCTCGTGCGCTATCTCACCGGCGAGGAACTGCTGATCCGCCGCGAGGGCGAGGAACGCTACGCCAAGCAGGCGATGGCGCTCGAGCCGGCCCAGACGAACCTGGTGCGCATGCTGGTGCTTATCATCCCGACCGGGGTGTTCCTGCTCGGCTGGCTGGTGTGGTTCCTGCGGAGGAGCAAGTGAACTGGCGCGGATCGCTGATCGGACTGCTCGCGCTCGCCGGGCTGGCGCTGGCCGTGTTCTTCGTCGTGCAGAAGGACGAGCGGGAGGGGCGCCGCGAGCTGGCGGAGCTGGTCTTTCCGTACAACACGCGCGACGTCGAGGCGCTCGACGTGCGGCACGAACTCGGCAGCGCGCGCTTCGAGCGAGGCGCCGAGGGCTGGCAGCGGCTCGAGGGCAGCGAGCAGGCCCGCGCGGAGCGGGTGCCCGAGGTGATCGCCGCCTGGAGCCGGGTGCGGTTCATCGAGGTGCTCGACGAGCAGCCGACCGAGGAGGAACTCGAGCGGTTCGGGTTGGCGCCCCCGGCGGCGTCGCTGTCGGCCCGCCTCGTGCCGGGGCGGCGCGAGGCGGCGGGGCGGGCGCCGCGGATCGAGATCGGCAAGCCGCTGCCGCTGTCGCCCGGCTACTACGCGCGCGTCGACGGGTTTCCCCGCGTGGTGGCGGTGACCCCCGAGGTGGTCGACATCCTCGATGGTGTCGGTCGCGAGTTGTTCGGCGAGAAGTCGGAACTCGAGTTCGACGAGCACTGACCGGCTACGGTCCGGGCACCGTGAACTCCAGCGACCGTTCGCTGCGCGCCCCCTCCGCGGTGGTGGCCACGAACGTCACCGCGTAGCGCCCCGCCGGAAGCTCGCCGGCTCCGAACTGCCAGGCGCGCGGGCCGCGGCCGTCGTCCAGGTGGCCGGGAGGGCCGAACGGCCGAGCGGTGTCCTCTCCCGGCGGAATGCGGGTCCACGACCAGTCGAGGCGCACGGGGGCGTTCCGTCCGCGGGGCGGGCCGACCTCGACGAACACCGCGAACGGGCGGCCGGGCGGGACCTCGTCGGTCATCGCGGGGATCACCAGCGCGTTCTGCATCACGAACGGGCGCTGACCGGACGGGGCGCGATCCGGCGTCTCGTTCAGCGCCGTGGCGAGGATCGGTCCGTTGATGCGCGGAGTGCCCGGCACTGGAGCGGGGACGCTCACCACGCTCTCGATCACCGCGACGCCCCCGCCACGCCGGTCGACGACGATCGCGCGCAGGCGCCACGAGCCCGGCGGCACGGGACGCACCGCCTGGAGCCGCAGGTACGGATCTCCCTCGGCAGGCGTCGGTTCGGCGACGAACGCCTGCTCGGGAATGTCGATCGGCGCCGCGTTCGCCGGGAGGTCGTCGGTCGGATGGAGAGTCGCCGTGGCGACGAACCGCTGGGCGAGCGAGGTGGCGCTTCCGTCCCAGGCCGGCACGAGTTCGGCCCGGTCGAGGGCCAGCGTCAGCGCCAGCCTCGGGCGGCCGCCCGCGCCATGCAGGACGGTCGTGCGAGCCAGCCCGTGATAGGTCCCGATGAACTCCTGGGCCCGGACGACCGCCCGGAGCAGTTCCCGTTCCGTCGGAGCCTCCTGGAGCCGCCCGAGGTCCATCGCGGTCCCGAGCATCCCGCCGCCGGTCCAGGGGACGGCGTCGACCAGACGGGAGAAGTTCCCCAGCGAGCGCCAGGCATCGAAGCTGCTCGTGCCTTCCTTGGCGTAGATGTTGAAAGTCGGCGAGGCGAAGCGCGAGTCGTTGACCAGCCGCCAGTCGTTGTCTCCCGTGCGGACGAACGGGACCACGGCGACCGCGGAGGTCGCGGCGCGGCGCAGGCCGTAGTACTTCCAGCGCAGCAGTCCGCGGGCGGCGACGTCCTGGATGCCGGTGTCGTAGTAGGGGTCCTTCTCGATGTCGTCGGGAGGACCGAGCAGGATGAAGATCTTGCCGCGGTCGGTCTTCCACCCCGGTCGCGCGGTGCCGCTGAAGCGCCGGTTGGCCTCGGAAACGCGCCACCAGAAGGCCACGCGCGCCTCGTTGACCGCGGTGGCGGGGTCCGGGTCGCGCCGCTCCCAGAAGTTGCGGATGAAGCGCAGGCGCTCCCGGGGGGTCTGGAGCCGCCTGAACAGCCGGGTCTCCGAGCGGGTCGCGATGTATCGCACCGGCCCGTGGATCCACTCGCGGTAGTCCGCCCGCGCCACGGGGGGGCCGCCGGCCACGACGGCGGGGGAGGCCGCGAGCCACAGGGCGGAAACGGCGAGCAGCAGCAGGTTTGCGCCTCGGTCACGCACGCCCCTAAGATACCGCGGCGCCAGAGGATCCCCACGTCGGGGCAGCCGGGGCAGGCGTCGGACGAGGGCCCGCATGAGATCGACGACAACGAAATGGCTGGGGCTGCTCGCGGCGGCCGTGGCGCTGTTCGCGCTGGCCGCCTGCGGGAACAGGAGCCTGCCCGGTTCGACGCCGGACGAGAAGTCCATCGCGGCGAGCGAACTCGGCCAGCGCGGCAACGACGAAGCGATTCCGGTGCTCGTCCATGCGGCCCGCACCGAGCCGGAACTGGTCCAGCAGTCGGCGATCGCGGCGCTGGGCCGGATCGGCACCGTGGCGGCGGTCCAGGCGCTCGGAGAGTTCGGAAACCACGAGCTGCGCTCGATGCGGACCGCGGTGGCCCAGGCGCTGGCCGACGTCGAGCCGGAAGCCTACCTGGAGGCCTCGAAGGTGCTGGCCGAGATGGCTCCCGGATCGCTGCCGCGCGGGCCCGGCGAGGACCCGGATCTCGACGTCCGCCGGGCGATCGTCACCGCGATGGCGGTGACCAAGCAGCCGCCCTGCGCACCGTTCATCGTCGACCGGATCCGCCACGAGTACGACGAGCAGATCCGCAACGCGGCGATCCAGACGCTGGGGCGCCTGGCGGAGAAGTACGACCTCAACGAGCTGATCGGCCACGAGCAGGCCGTGGCCGTGCTGACCGAGGTCTACCGGACCGACAACGAGAAGAACCGTGCGTGGGCGATCGAGGCGCTGGGCAAGGTCGGGGGCGACGACGCGCTGGCCGTGATCATGCAGGCGTTCGACGACTACGACCACGTCACCCGCGGCAAGGCGGCGGTGGCGCTGATGCGGATCAAGGGCCGCGACGCGGTTCCCGTGCTCCGCGAGCGGCTCGAGCGGGAAACCGCCGACATGCCGGCCGTCGTGATGGCCCACTGTCTGGCGCTGCTCGGCGAGACCGAGGACTCGGTCCCGTTCCTCGAGGACCGCGTGCTGCACGCCTCGAACAACTTCGCCCGTGCGGAGGCCGCGCGGGCGCTGCGGGAGGTCGGCCGGCGCGAGAGCATGGTCGCGCTCGACAGGGCGTTCTACAACGATCGCGACGGGCTGGTAAAGCGCGAGGCCGGCCTGTCGATGAGGACGTTGCGGGAGAAGTTTCCGAAAGAGGAATGATGGCGCCCGTGGTCGCGGCCGGAGGCCTGGCCGACCACCGTGCGCCGGCAACCGACCGCCGTACCGCCGTCACCCGCCCGAGGTCGGTGGCGGGGCGGTCCGGACCAGCCCGGGAGGAACCCATGGGAATGTGGGGCCGCAGGGAACAGGATGAGCCGAAGCCGCAGCCTCCCACGGGGCAGGGGCCTCAACGCAGCCAGCCGGTCGCCAGGACAGCGCCGGCGAGAGGAGCGGTCGTGGAATCGAAAGCCGTCATCGGACCGTCGATCCAGGTCAAGGGTGAGCTGATCGGTGACGAAGACCTCGTCATCGAGGGCAAGGTCGAGGGAGTCGTGCGCCTCAAGCAGCACCACCTCGTCATCGGCAAGTCGGCCGAGATCGACGCGACGCTCGAGGCGAAGTCGATTCGCATCGAGGGCACCGTGCGCGGTGACGTCGTCGCCTCGGAGCGCGTGGAACTGGCGGGCGGCAGCACGCTGCTCGGGGACATCACGGCGCCGCGGATGATGATCGCCGACGGGGCGCGGTTCAAGGGCAGCGTCGACATGGATCGCTCGACGGCTTCGCCGACGCCATCGACGACGTCTCCGGCGGCCGGAAGGAGCCAGCCGGAGCGCAAGGGGTCGCATCCGGGAGGCGCAGGCAAGCCGGCCGGCGTGTCCTGACGAGATGCTCTTCTTCCGGAGGCGGAGCCGGCGCAGCACCTGCGGGCCGGCTCCGCCGCCTGGTCGGCCGACCCGTTCCGAGGTGATCCTGCACCTGATGCGCTCGCTCGCCGCGGTCCGCCGCCGCGGGGCGCGCCCGAGAGTGCTCCTGACCGGCCCGCCTGCCGGGCGGACGATCGATGCGTTCGCCTCCCTCGGCTGTCGCGTCTCGGTGGAGGCCGACGACCGGGCGCCGACCTCGATCGACCAGCCTGACGGTGCGTTCGACGCCGTGCTGGGATTCGACATTCTCGACCAGCTCGACGACCGCCAGGCGCCCCGCCTGGTCGCCGAGTGGACCCGGGTGCTCAAGCCCGGGGCGCTGCTGTTCATCGTCGCCCGGGCTCCGCACGATCGGACCGATCAGCTCCTGCGGTTCGAGGTCCACGAGAAGGGCACGCTGGCGATCGAGACCAGGGAGCGGCGGCTCGCCGGAGTGCGCCGGCGGGGCAACGCCGCGCTCGAACGCCTGCTCGATGGCTACGAGATCGAGGAGCATTTCCTGCGCCGCGACGGTCTGCGCGAGGTCCTCGCGCGCCGACGGGCGTGAGTCGCCGTCGCGTCTTCCACGGTTCCCCATGCCGTCCCGCCGCTGTCCGGGCTTGCCCGCGCGCCGCCCGCGGCTCTAGTTTCTGCCCCGCGGCCCAGCCGATCGTCCGGGTCGCCGGAGGAGCGGATCGTGCGCGAGAAGACACGCCCGACGCTGCTGCTCTCGGGCCGCATCGAGGCGGTTCCGCTGGCGGAGGTGCTGCAGCTCGTGGCCGGCGCGGGCCGCGACGGCGTGCTCTGCGTCGAGAGCGAGGCGCCTCCGGGACGCGGAGAGATCGAACTGGTCTCGGGCCGGATCGTGCGCGCCGACATCGCCTCGCGGCACGCACCGCTCGGCAAGCTGCTGGTGCGACGCGGCGCCGTCACCGAAGGGGCGCTGGCCCGCGCCCTCGCGCGGCAGTCTTCGGCGGCGCGCTGGCGACCGCTCGGCGAACTGCTGCTCGAGATGAAGGCGGTGGACGTCGGCGACCTGGCGGCCGGGCTGGCGGAACAGATCGAGGCCCGAGCGGCGGAGATCCTCGGGTGGACCCGCGGCGTGTTCCGCTTTCGCACCTGGGGCTGCCTGCCGCGCACCGCGCTGACCCACGAGGTCGGCGTCGCCCTCGACCCGCACGAGGTGCTGCTCGAGTCGGCGCGCCTGATCGACGAGGCCGCGATTCGCTGAACGCAGCAACGCCTCGTCCGGCGGGACGAGGCGGTCACGTGTCCGGTGGTGCCGAAGGGGAGACTCGAACTCCCACGGGCTTGCGCCCACATGGTCCTGAACCATGCGCGTCTACCAATTCCGCCACTTCGGCAAGTGCGCGCGGAATCCTAGAGCCGGTCGGCGTCAGCGTCAAGCCGCGCGTGGAACGCTCCCGGAGTAACATGCGCCCTCGATGACGCGGCGTGACGCAGATACGAGGCTTCCGGGTCCGAAGCGCGTCCTCTCGCTGTTCGAGCGGGTAGGGCGGCGGGAGCTGTGGGACGAGGAGCGCCTGGCGCGCCGCCTGCGCGTTCCCGGCGGCGCGCGCGCGAAGTTCCGCCGGCTGCTCGACGGTCTCGTCGCCGAAGGCCGGCTCCGGCTCCTGCGCGGCCGGTGGTACGTGCCCGCGGATCAGGCCGCCGGTGTCGTCGGCCGGTTCATCCGCCACCCGGCCGGCTTCGGCTTCGTGAGCACCGACGACCCGCGCGAGGTCGATCTGTTCATTCCACCGGGTGCCGATGCCGGCGCCTTCCACGGCGATCTCGTCGTCGCGGACGTCGTGGCGGTCAAGCCGGACGGACGTCGCGAGGGGGCGATTCGGCTCGCGCTCGAGCCGGCGGTGCGGCGCGTCGTCGGTCGCTACGTCGCGGGCTGGCGCGGCAGCGGCCTCGTCGAGCCGCTCGAGCGGGGGACGGGGTTCGAGGTCCGCGTGCCGGCCGGCAAGTCGAAGGGGGCCGAGAGCGGCGAACTGGTCACGGTGGAACTCACGGCGCACCCCGATCGCGGCGGGCTGGCCCGCGGCGAGGTCGTCGAACGGCTCGGTCGACCCGAGACCGCCGCAGGGGCGATCGCGGCGACGATCGCCAAGTACGGCTTCTCGTCGGAGTTTCCCGACGAGGTGCTGGCCGAGGCCGATCGGCGGGCCGCGCGGGCGACGGCCGCGGTGGCCCGCCGCGAGGACTTCCGCGACCTGACGGTCGTCACCATCGACGGCGCCGACGCGAAGGACTTCGACGATGCGATCGCGGTCGAGCGGCTGCGGGGCGGCGGGTTCCGGCTCCACGTCTTCATCGCCGACGTGGCGTTCATGGTGCGTCCCGGCAGTGCGCTGGACCGGGAGGCGCTGCGGCGCGGGACCAGCGTGTACTTTCCCGGCCTCGCGCTGACGATGCTGCCGCCGCGGCTGTCGGAGGACGTCTGTTCGCTGCGCCCGCACCGCGATCGCCTGACCCACGGTCTGAGCATCGACATCGGCCGGGGCGGGGGGATGCGCGACGTCCGTTTCCACGACGGCGTGATCCGCTCGACGGCGCGGCTGACGTATCAGCAGGTCAACGCGTTTCTGGCCGGTCACGACGAGGTCGGACCACCGCTGGCACCCGAGGTGGCCGCGATGCTCTCCGAGGCGGCCGCGCTGGCGCGCGTGCTGCTGCGGGCACGCAGGCGCCGCGGGGCTCTCGACCTCGAAGCCCCGGAGCCGCGGCTCGAACTGGGCGCCGACGGGCGGGTGACGGCGATCGCCCTGTACGACCGGGGCCTC
>JAJRXN010000520.1 GCA_024276295.1 Acidobacteriota bacterium | reverse complement strand
GCTTCATTTCGAGGAACTCCAGCAGGACCTGCATCGCAACCTCGCGGCGCAGCTTCTCGGAGAGGGGCTCGTCGCCGTCGACGGCCGGATCGACGAGGCGGCGCTCGAGGACGTGTTCCACTACCTGATGGTGATCAACCCCGCGATCGAGGTCTACCTGCTCGATCCCGAGGGGCGCATCCTGCGCTACAACGCCCCGGGCCCGCTGCCGGTCGATCACGTCGATCTATGGCCGATCCGGCGTTTCCTCGGCGGCGCGCGCGGCATCGTGCGGGGAGACGACCCGCGTCACGCGGGCCGACAGAAGGTGTTCTCCGCGGCACCGATCCTCACGAAGGATCGCGCCTCCGGGTTCCTGTACGTGATCCTGGTCGGTGACCGCTACACGTCCGTCGCCAGCATGCTCCGTGACAGCTACGTCCTGCGGCTCGGCCTGGCCGGCCTTGCCGTCGTGCTGGTCGTCGCGCTGATCGCCGGCCTCGTGCTGTTCGCGGTGCTCACGCGGCGTCTGCGGCGACTCAGCACGGCCGTCGAAGAATTCACAGCCGGCGGCTTCACCGGAACGCTCGATGCCAGCCTCTCCGGTCACGACGAGATCGGTCGGCTCGGCGCCAGCGCCGCGCTGATGGCGAAGCGGATCCAGGAACTGCTCGCACGGCTCGAACACAACGACACGCTGTGCCGCGAGATGGTCGCCGGCGTCTCGCACGACCTGCGCACCCCGCTCGCCTCGCTCAAGGGCTACCTCGAGACGCTGCTGCTCAAGGAAGGCGAGATGCCTCCCGGCGAACGGCGTGCGTGCCTCGTGACGGCGAACCGGCATGCCGACAGGCTCTCGCGTCTGGTCGACGACCTGTTCGAACTGGCCAAGCTCGATGCGCAGTTCGAGAGTCCGCGCGCCGAGCCGTTCTGCCTGGCCGAACTCGTGATGGATCTGGTGCAGAAGCTGGAGCTGCGGGCACGGGAGGCGGGCGTACGCATCGAGATCGACATTCCCCGGAGCCTGCCGTTCGTCAACGGCGAGATCGGCCTGATCGAGCGCGCCCTGGAGAACCTTCTGGACAACGCCCTGCGCCACACGCCCCCCGGCGGGACGATCTCCGTGCGCGCCCGGCGGGAGGGAGACGACGCCGTCGCGGTCACGATCGACGACACCGGCCGGGGCATCGCCCCCGAAGAACTTCCGCGGGTGTTCGACGCGTTCTTCCGCACCGCCACGCCGCGCGAGGACGACCCCGGTGGCGCGGGGCTCGGGCTGGCGATCACGCGGCGGATCCTCGAGCTGCACGGACGCGCGGTCGAAGTCCGAAGCACGCCTGGAGAAGGGAGTTCGTTCAGGTTCTCGCTCGATGCGGTGGCAGGCTGACCGCCCGCGTCATCGAATCGGGTCTCAACGGTGGCGAACTCGTGAGAATTCGGGGAGCACCGTGTGAGGGCCCAGGGCAAATCTGCTCCTGAAACACGCGCCGCCGCCATGGTGCGGCGACGCCCATCCAAGGAGATGATCATGCCTCGCAGTCCCTTCCGGATCCCTGCCATCCTGCTGCTCGCCCTGCTCGCCGCGCCGGCCCTGGCTCAGGTGCGCTACGAGATCAGCATCACCAACCTCACGCGCGGACAGGTGATCACGCCACCGGTCGTCGTGCTGCACTCACCGTCGTTCCGGCTGTTCTCGCCGGGCATGCCGGCCCCCGAAGCGCTCGTCCCGCTGGCCGAGGACGGCATGACCAGTCCGCTCGTCGAAGCCCTGGAAGACGCCGAGGACGTGGCGGGCATCGCGGTCGGCGGCGGGCCGATCCTGCCCGGCGCGACCATGACGCTGATCGTCGAAGGCTCCGCG
>JAJRXN010000519.1 GCA_024276295.1 Acidobacteriota bacterium | reverse complement strand
CGATTATCGTGCCTGTCCGGGGGGGGATGCACGGCCGCCCTCGTTCCGGGGCATCTCGCAGCCGGCCGGCGCGACGCGCCGCGACCGGCTACCATCGGGTCCATGAAAGTGCTCGCTCGTCGTCTCCTGCCGGTCGTTCTCCTGGTTTCCGTCGCGGGGCTTCCCGCGGTGGCGCAGTACGCTTCGGCGTCGCTGGTCGCCCCGGGGCAGCCGGTCCCCCCGGAGGCGCTGGCCAGCGCCGGAGGGCCCGCCGGTCGCAGCCTGGCGCCGTTCGTCGGCAAGCGGCCGATCATCGGCGTCTACTGGCGGCCGGGTGATCCGCTGTCCGAACGGGCCCTGGCCGAGGCGGTGGAGACAGCCTCGCGCGTCGCGCCCGATGCGGTGCTCGCGCCCCTGGTCGTGCTGGCCAGCGGACAGTCGGCCGACGACGTGCCGAGGCGACTGGCGGTGCTCGGCATCGAGGGAGTCCGCCCGATCGCCGACCCGGGGCAGCTCGCCAGGCTGCTCGGCGTGCGGACGATTCCCACGTTCGTGCTGATCGACGCCGGCGGCGTGCTGCGGCTGGTCGGCGGAGGGAGCGTCGCCCAGCAGGCCGCGAGCGGCATGACGATCGCCGAGGCGATGGCGCTGGCCGGCGCCGGCCGGCCGGTCCCGACGCTCGGCGTCCTCGCCGCGAACCCGGTCTTCGCGCTGACGGGCCAGCAGCTTCCCGACGTCACCGTGACCCGCCTCGGTACGCGCGAGCCGCTGCCGCTGCGCAGCCTGCTCGAGCCGGGCAAGCGCCTGCTGGTGTTCTACTGGCTGCCGACCTGTTCGCACTGCCGCGACAGCCTCCCGCTGCTGCGGAAGTGGTACAAGCTGCGGCAGCCGAAGGATCTCGTCATCGTCGACATCGCCCAGGCTCCCAACGAGAGCATGGAGCGCGAGACGGCGAACTTCCTCGGGTCGTCCTATCCCTGGGAGCATCTGCTCGACCGCACCCGGGCCGCGGGCAGGAGCCTGCGCGTGCGCGAGACGCCGTCGGTGTTCCTCGTGGCGCCGGACGGCGAGATCCTCGGCATCCGGGTCGGCGGCGGAATCGACTGGGACCGCTGGCTCGGCCCCTGAGCGGTACGCCGGTCCGCCGGCTCCGCGCGCGGGATGAAGCGATGAACAAGGACGGCGACCGGAAGAAGCGTGGACGGAAGGCGCGGCCGCGCCGGGCGGCTCCGGCGAAGAAGAAGCCGCCCGGCCGGGCCGTGCAGGAAGAGCCCCCCGGGACGCCGATGGCGCCGCCGATCGCGGCCCCGGACCGGCGCGGCCAGCTCGCGGTCGAGCGCTCGCGCTTCGAGACGGGAGACCACCGTTCCGTGCTGCGAGAGGAACTCGGCGAGCTGCCTCCCGGCTACGGCCTGACGGTCGTCCGCGGGGTCGTCCGGGACCCGCGGCATCTCGTCCTGGCCTGGGACATCAACGACCCGGATCAGGTTCGGCGGATCGACACTCTCGGCTGGAAGAGCGTCGAGATCCACGTCGACGGTTTCGACGGCGTGCCGGTGGCACGGGTCGCGGTGGGCCGGCGAGCCGGGACGCACCACCTCGAGCTTCCGGAGGCGGGTCTGGTGGTGACCCTGGCGCTCGGGTTCGTCCATCCCGACGGGTTCTTCGAGACGATCGCCCGCTCCGCGACGGTCCGGCTGCCGCCCGAGGCACCGGCCGGGCCGGCGGAGCGGATCGAACTGGCGACGGTTCCGGAGGACCTCGACCTGCGCGAACTCGCGGCGGCCGAGCCACCCCCGAGGCCCGGCGCGCCGCCGCGGCGCCCGGGATCGCCGGCCGGCCGGCTCGCCGCGCGGCTGGGGCGGAGCGCCCACGCCGCCGGTGGAGACGAGACGGTCCGGCAGGCCTCGGTCCGGGAGGTCGGCCCTGCCGGGACCGCGGCGGCCGCACCGGGACCCCCGGCCGGCGGAGCGGCATCGGACGGGCCCGCCGGAGCCCGGGACGGCCGGTACGCCCGGGGTGGCGACGCCCCTTCGTCGGAGAGCCTCGTCCGGGGCTCCGGACGACCGCCGACCTCGCCGGGCCGGCACGAGTTCGGCGCACGTTGATATAGAGTCTCGGGCGCCCGGCCGGTGTCCCCGCCGGCCCCGGATCCGGCCAGACCGTTGATACCGAGATGCCGATGCAGAACGCCCTGCTGATCGTGCTCCATGCCCATCTGCCATGGGTCCGGCATCCGGAGCGGCCGTTCTTCCTCGAGGAGCACTGGCTGTTCGAGGCGGTGGCCGAGACGTACCTGCCGCTGGTCGAGATGCTGCGCGGGCTGGCCGCCGACAGGGTGCCGGCGCGGCTGACGATCGACGTCTCGCCGACACTCGCCGCGATGCTCGAGGACGAGCTGCTGCGGGATCGTACCGAGGAGTACTTCGAGCGGCTGCTGGCGCTGATCGGGCGCGAGGAGGAGCGCACGGCGGGCGATCCGGGACTCGCGCCGGTCGTCCGGTTCTACCGCGAACGCCTCGGTCGGCTGCTGGCGCTCTATCGCGCGATCGACCGGGACGTCAACACGGAGCTGGCACGACTCCAGGATGCGGGCGTTCTCGAACTCGCCACCTGCGCCGGCACGCATCCGCTGCTCCCGCTGCTCGCCGACCGGCCGGAGCTGATCCGCGGCCACGTGCGGACCGCGGTCCGCGAGCACGTCCGGATCTTCGGACGCCCGCCGCGCGGGATCTGGCTGCCGGAGTGCGCCTACGCACCCGGTCTCGACCGCTATCTGGCCGAGGCGGGGCTGCGGTGGTTCGTCATCGATGCCCACGGACTCGAGAACGCGCGACCGCGGCCGCGCTGGGGAGTGCATGCGCCGGTGTTCACCGAGTACGGCGTCGCGGCGTTCGCCCGCGACATCGCTCCGGCGCGTCAGGTCTGGTCGGCGGAGGTCGGCTATCCCGGCGATCCCCTGTATCGCGAGTTCTATCGGGACGTCGGCTGGGACCTTCCGTGGGACTACGTCAGGCCGTTCATCGACCCCGACGGGGGCCGGATGTTCACCGGTCTGAAGTACTACCGGATCACCGACCAGGCCGGCGATCGGCGCGAACCGTACGATCCCGGTGCCGCACGGCGCCGAGCCGACGACCATGCCGGGCACTTCTTCGACAGTCGGGTGGCCCAGGTCGCCGAGCTGGCGCGGACGCTCGATCGGCCGGCGGTGATCACCTGTCCGTACGACGCGGAGCTGTTCGGACACTGGTGGTTCGAGGGGCCGTGGTTTCTCGACTTCCTGCTGCGCAAGATCGCACACGACACCGACGTGATCGACGCGATGACGCCGTCGGACGTGCTGCGCGAGCTTCCCGAACACCAGGTCGTCGAACTCGAGGCGTCGACGTGGGGCGCCGGCGGGTACTTCGACGTCTGGATCGGGGCCGCCAACGAGTGGTGCCTGCCGCATCTGGTCGGCGTCGCCGAGCGGGCTGCGCGTCTGCTCGCCGAGCATGCCGGCCGTGATGCCGATCGTGATCGCGTCCTGCGTCAGGCGCTGCGCGAGGCGATGCTGGCGCAGGCCAGCGACTGGACGTTCCTGATGAGCACCGGCACCGGCGTCGAGTACGCCACGCGGCGATTCATCGAGCACGTGCAGCGGTTCAACCGGCTGGCCGCGATGGTCGACGGGGATGCCGTGGACGAGACGTTCCTGCGCCTGTGCGAGCAGCGCGACGGGCTGTTTCCCTCGTTGCGGCTCGAGGACTTCTCATGACGCTCGAGAGCCTCGAGTCGACCTTCGCGCGGATCCGCGTCGTGCTGATCGAGCCGACGTACTCCGGCAACCTCGGCCAGGTGGCGCGGGCGATGCGCAACTTCGGACTGACACGGCTGTGGCTCGCCGGCGGACGGGCCGACCCGGACGCCGACGAGGCGCGCTGGTACGCCCGGGAGGAAGGTGCGCCGGTCCTCGACCAGGCGCGGCGGGTCGACAGTCTCGACGAGGCGGTCGGCGAGTGCCGCGTCGTGATCGGAACGTCGCGGCGACTCGGGCGGCGTCGCGGTCCGGCGCGCCCACCGGCCGATCTGTGGCGCGCGCTCGTGCCGTGGAACCGCGAGCACGAGGTGGCGCTCGTCTTCGGGCGCGAGGCACACGGGCTCTCGACACCGGAACTCGACCGGTGCACCGATCTGCTGTGGGTGCCGACCGACCCGGCCTGCCCGTCGCTCAATCTGGCCCACGCGGTGGCCGTCGTCGGCTACACGCTGGCCGACGCCGCACGCGCGGCGCTCGGCCACCGGCTGGCCGAGGACGAGCCTGTTCCGGCGACGCACGAGGAGGCGCAGGCGATGTTCGATCACGCGCGCCGCGTCTGGCTGCGGATCGGCTATCTGCACTACCAGAATCCCGATGCGATCCTCCGGCACTGGCGCAAGTTCCTCTCGCGCGCACGCCTGACCGAACACGAGGTGCGGATCGTGCGCGCGCTCCTGCACCAGACGGAGTGGGTCGCCCGTCGTGCCGGGCTCCCCGAAGGCGGCGCGAAGGAAGCCCCGGGGCTGTTCGACAAGCACCGCGACCCGTCCGGCCGCGAGTGACGTGAAAGCGTGTCGGGCGGCGCGTGACATAATGCGCCCCTGCGGCATCCCGCATGGAGACGTCGATGCGACGAGACGAGATGAACCCCGCCCTGCGTCTGGCCCTGCTGGGCTGGCGTGTGTTCGATGGCGCGTGCCGGCTGGTGATCAACCTGGTCGTGGTGTTCTGCGTGCTGGCCGTGTTGCTGATCCTGATGTTCCCGCGCGGCGGGCCGCGTGTTCCCCGCGGTGCGGCCCTCGTCGTCGCCCCGAGCGGCGTGCTCGTCGAGCAGCTCTCCGGCAGCCTCGGTGACCGCGCGCGCGAGGAACTCTTCGGCGGTGGAGAGAACGAGACGCTCGTCAGCGACGTGGTGACCGCGATCCGCGAGGCGAAGGACGACGACCGGATCGCCGCGCTGGTGCTCGACCTCGACGATCTCGCCGGCGGCGGACTGACCAAGCTCGAGGACATCCAGCGTGCGCTGCTCGAGTTCAAGGGCAGCGGGAAGAAGGTGATCGCTGTCGGGCGCAGCTACGGCGACGCCTCCTACCTGCTCGCTGCGACGGCCGACGAGATCCTGCTCGATCCGATGGGTGCGGTCGGCATCGAGGGCTTCGCGCGCTACCGGATGTACTTCCGTTCGGCGCTCGAGAAACTCGACATCGACATGCACGTCTTTCGCGTCGGGACGTTCAAGTCGGCGGTCGAACCATTCCTGCGCGACGACATGTCACCCGAGGCGCGCGAGGCCAACCTCGACTGGCTCGGAGACCTGTGGACCGCGTGGCTCGACGACGTGTCCGCCGCGCGCGGAATTCCGGCGGGGCAGATCGTGGCCTACGTCACCGGCTTCCCGGAGCTGATCGCCGAGCATCGCGGGGACACGGCGCGGACCGCACTCGATGCGGGGCTCGTCGACGAACTGGTCGATCGGCTCGAGTTCCGCGAGCGGATGATCGACCTCGTCGGATCGGACCGCCACGAGAAGACGTTCAAGCAGATCGGCGTCGACGAGTACCTCGAGGCGATCGGCCGGACCGGGCGACCGCACCCGCGGGGCGGCCCCGCCGTCGCGGTGATCGTCGCGCGCGGCGAGATCACCGGGGGCGACCGTCCGCCGGGAGAGATCGGCTCACGGTCCACGGGGGCGCTGATCCGGCGGGCGCGCGAAGACGACGACGTCAAGGCGATCGTGCTGCGCGTGGACAGCCCCGGCGGCAGCGCGTTCGCCTCGGAGGAGATCCGCCGCGAGTGCGCCAGGGCGCGCGAGGACGGCAAGAAGGTCGTGATCTCGATGGGCTCGGTGGCCGCCTCGGGGGGCTACTGGATCTCGACCGCTTCGGACGAGATCTGGGCCCATCCGACGACGATCACCGGTTCGATCGGGATCTTCGGCATGTTCCCGACTTGGCCCCGGCTGCTCGATCGTCTCGGGATCCACGCCGACGGCGTCGGCACGACGCCGCTCGCCGGTGCGGCGCGCCCCGATCGGCCGCTGCCGGAAGCCCTCGAACGGACGATCCAGGCGATGATCGAGGACGGCTACCGGGACTTTCTCGAGCGCGTGGCCGAGGCGCGCGGGCTGACGGTCGAGGAGGTCGACCGCATCGCGCAGGGCAGGGTCTGGAGCGGGATCGACGCGCACGAGCTGGGGCTGGTCGACCGCCTGGGTGACCTGCGGCAGGCGATCGAGAGCGCCGCCGAGCTGGCGGGGATCGCCGACGACTACAAGGTGCGCTGGATCGAGAAGCGGCCCGGCTGGCGCGAGAAGCTGATCGCCGAGCTGATGAACTCGCGGGTTGCCGCGGCGCTGCGCCCGCACGGCGGCGTCGACGAGCTGCTGGCGCGGGTGCCCGCGGCGCGGCGCGTGCTCTCCGGACTCGAGCGGTTCTCGAAGCTCGACGACCCGCGCGGGGTCTACGCGATGAGCTTCCTGCCGGTCGACTGACGGCGCCGATGTACGCGACCGACCTGGTGGTTCCGACACGCGGCATCGGCTGCTACGAGCTGACGGCCGACGTGGTCCGGCACGTCGAGCGGTCGGGCGTGCGCGATGGGCTGGTCGTGTTGTTCGTGCGGCACACCAGCGCCAGCCTGCTGATCCAGGAAAATGCCGATCCGACCGTCCAGCAGGATCTGCTCGCGTTCTTCGAGCGGATCGCGCCGGAGAGCGGGTCGTACCGTCACGACTCCGAGGGGCCGGACGACATGCCGTCCCACATCCGCAGCGCGATCACGCACACGTCTGAGGTCATTCCGTTGGTCGACGGCCGGCTGGCTCTCGGCACCTGGCAGGGGATCTACCTGCTCGAACACCGGCGGGCGCCGCGCACGCGGCGGGTGCGGCTGCTCATCGTGTCCTGAGCAGGGAGGAAGTCCCGTGCGCGTTCATCGAGCCAAGCTCGGTACGCTGTTCCTGATCGTCTTCACCGACCTGATCGGCTTCGGGATGATCATCCCGGTGCT
>JAJRXN010000518.1 GCA_024276295.1 Acidobacteriota bacterium | reverse complement strand
GACGTCGACCGGCGACTACGACGGCGACGGTCTGCTCGACCTGTACGTCGGCAACTACGAGCGCCACTGCGATTCGACGATCTGCGGCGACTGCATGACCGACCGCCTGTGGCGCAACCGCGGCGACGGCACCTTCGAGGAGGTCTCGGTCTCGTCCGGGATCCACGACCAGGAGCTGGCGCTCGCCGGCATCTGCCTCGGCTCCGGCGGGACCTGCACGACCGACGCCGACTGCCCGGCCTACCCGGCCGGTTCGTGCAAGTCCGGTCTGTGCGCCCGCGGCTCGAACTGGGTCGACTACGACAACGACGGCGACGTCGACATCTTCGTCGCCAACTACCGGCTCGACGAGAACCTGCTGTGGGAGAACCAGGGAGATGGCAGCTTCGTCAACGTCGCCCGCGAGCGCAACGTCGACGGCGAGGAGGGCGACGGCGATCGGGGCCACGTGCTCGGCGCCGACTGGGGTGATTTCGACAACGACGGCGACATGGATCTCTACACCGCCAACCTGGCCCACAACTGGGGCTACCTCGGTCTGGGCCACGACATCTCGCAGCTCCTCGAAAACGGCGGCCCGCCGGGATTCACGTTCACCGACATCCGGCCGACCTCCGGCATGCGGCCGTTCGACACCTCGGTGCAGAACGACTGGGCCGAGACCTCTCCGGCCTGGGCCGACTGGGACAACGACGGTCTGCTCGACATCTACGTCACGCACATCTACGACTCGAGCGCGGAGAACTATTCGGATCTCTACCTCGGTCATGGCGACGGGACGTTCACGCGGGTGACCGACGATCACCCGGCGCTCAAGCTGTACAAGAACTACTCCGCCGCGTGGTGCGACTTCGACCAGGACGGCGACCTCGACCTCGTGACCTACGGTGCGCCCAGCGCCACCGGCACGGGCGAAGCGCACCTGTTCCGCAACGACGGCGGCAACGCGAACCGCTGGATCCACGTCCGGCTGCGCGGGGCGGCCGGCGTGAAGGACCCGGGCACGAACCGGTTCGGCGTCGGGTCCCGCGTGACGCTGGTCGACGGCGGCGTGCCGCAGATCCGCGAGGTCCAGGGCGGACACGGCTACCACACCGCGATGAACTCCGCCCCGGTGGAGTTCGGCCTGGGATCGGGCGAGATCGGGCCGGCCGGCGAGCTGCGCGTCCGCTGGAGCGGAGGGGCGACCGACACGTTCACCGGCGTGCCGATGAACCGCCGGCTGATCGTGTTCGAAAAGGGGGTCACCGTCCGGCGGGGCACCGATCCGTCTGCCCAGCTCCCGGTGCTCGACCCGGACGTTCGGCTGTTTCCTTTCAGGGACATCGCAGCCGGATCGATCGTCTGCTACGAGGTCGACGATCCGCGTGCCGACCTCGAGCCGCTGCTGCTTCGCAAGATCGCGGGCGACGAGGTCGAGCTGTTCTTCCGGTAGGGCTTCGTCGCTCCGCGCCGATTCTGCACCGCCCGATCGTTCGGCGTAAGAATCGGCGGGATCCGCTCCCGGCCGGCCGCCGATCGGGAGCACGCTCTTTCTGTCTCCGGAGGTTGCCCCGATGAGCCGTTTCCGCCGCCGCCGATTCCCCGCCTCCCGCCTGCTCGTTCTCCCACTCCTGCTCGCGACCGCGCCGGCATCGCTCGCCGCGGGCGACTCGCCGGACGTCGAACCCGTCCCGCAGATCGTCGATCTCAGGCTCGGCGAGGAAGAGCAGATCCTCCGGCGTCTCGAGTGGTTCTACGCGCCGCGCCGCGCCGGCACGACGTCCGACGCCGAGATGGCGCGCCTGCGGGCGCTCGGCGTCGAGGCGACCCGCGAGGCGGTCCGGCGGCTTCGCGCACGACGCGCCCGGGGCGGCGCCGACGCGACCAACTTCTGGTACGCGACCGGCCCCTCGCCGTCTCGCTTCGGCGGCTGGGCGTTCGGCAACGTCACCGGGCGCGTGCCGGCGATCGCGATCGACTGGGCCACCGACACGATCTGGATCGGCAGCGCCTCCGGCGGGCTGTGGCGCTCGACCAACGACGGCCTGAGCTGGGAGCAGATGTTCGACACGGTCGGGACGCAGACGATCGGCGCGGTCGCCGTCGACCCGAACGACGGCACCGTGATCTGGGTCGGCACCGGCGAGAACACCCAAGGGTGCGAAGGCTACTTCGGCATCGGCCTGCTGCGCAGTACCGACGGCGGCCAGACGTGGGAGACCCGCAACGGGACCGAGGGCCAGACGCTGGAGGACATCTCGTC
>JAJRXN010000517.1 GCA_024276295.1 Acidobacteriota bacterium | reverse complement strand
CGTGTTCTGCGGCGTCCGGTTCATGGCCGAGACGGCCAAGATCCTCAACCCCGACCGGACGGTGCTGCTGCCGGCGGCACGCGCCGGCTGCTCGCTCGCGGAGAGCATCACGGCAGACGACGTCCGCGCGCTCCGCGCCCGTTATCCCGGCGTGCCGGTCGTGACGTACATCAACACGTACGCCGACGTGAAGGCCGAGTGCGACATCTGCTGCACGTCGAGCAACGCCGCGGCGGTCGTCGACTCGCTCGACTCCGAGACGGTGATCTTTCTGCCGGACGAGTTCCTCGCCGCCAACGTCGCCCGCGAGACCGGGCGGCACATCGTCTTCCCAAGCCGGACGCCGCGGGCCGAAAGCGGCCGGGATCCCGACCTCGAGTACGCGATCATCGGCTGGAAGGGGCGCTGCGAGGTTCACGAGCAGTTCACCGTGGCCGACATCGAGCGCGTCCGCGAGCAGTTTCCGGGCGTCGTCGTGCTGGCACATCCCGAGTGCTCCCCGGAGGTCGTCGCGGCCGCGGACTTTTCCGGCAGCACCTCCGCGATGATCCGCTTCGTCAAGGAGCGCGAGGCACCGCGCTACCTGCTGCTGACCGAGTGCTCGATGGCGGACAACATCGCCGCGGAGACGCCGGCGCGCGAGATGGTGCGGCTCTGCAGCGTGCGCTGTCCGCACATGGCGGAGATCACGCTCGAGGACACGCTCGCCTCGCTGCAGCACGATCGCTACCGGATCGAGGTCCCCGAGGAGGTCCGTGTCCGCGCACTGCGTTCGCTCGAGCGGATGCTCGAGGTCACCGGGCGCGCGACGATGACTCCCGGCGTCGCCGCCGGCGACGGATCGCGGTGACGCGGAGCGGAAGTTCCGGTCCGGCAGGACATGCCGTGGGCGCCGACGGCGGGTTCTTCGTCGATCTGTCCGATCGCGCCCGGATCCGCATCTCGGGCGCCGATGCGACCGGCTTCCTGCAGAACCAGGTCACCGGCGACGTCTCCGTGGCCGCCCGCGGCCTGGCCCAGCTCACGGCGCTGGCGCTGCCCAACGGCCGTGTGCTGGCCGTGTTCCGCGTCCAGCTCGACGACGACGGCTGGCTGCTGTCCTGCCGGAGCGATGCCGCCGGGGCACTGCTCGAACGGCTCATGCTGATGAAGCTGCGGGCCCGGATCGAGATCGAGGACGTGACCCGTGACACCGGGCAGTTAGGGGTCGTGGGAGATGACGCCGAGGCGTTGCGGCGCGAACTCGCCGATGCGTGCGGCGCGTTCCCGGCGTGTCTCGTCACGCGGCATGCCGAGACCGTCGCCGGGCCCCGGGTCCTCATCAGTGCACCGGCCTCCAGTCTGGCGGCGCTCCGCGAACGGCTCGCCCGCCGGTTCCGGGCCGAAGAGTGCCTCGCGTGGCGCCGCATCGAGATCCTGTCGGGGGTCCCCGACCTTCCCGGAGCGTTGTCGGGCCGTTTCCTGCCCCAGTTCCTCGGCCTCGAGCGGCTCGGCGGGCTGAGCTTCGAGAAGGGGTGCTACCCGGGACAGGAGGTGATCGCCAGGACGCACTATCTCGGGAAGACCGTCCGGCGCCTGGTGGCCGCGGAGACGACGGCGCCGCTCCCGGCACCGGGAACCGCGATCCGCACCGGCGAGGGACGCGACGGCGGCACGGTCGTCGAGGCGGTCCCGAAGCCGGAAGGCGGGGCGCTGGTGCAGGCCGTCGTGCCGGTCGAGCTGCTCGAAAGCGGGACGGAACTCGGACTGGCGGTCGGAGACGGCGGGACGCCGCCGAGTCTGCGCGTGCTCGCGCTCCGCGACTGACCGGCGGCCGGTGCCGGCTCAGCGGCGCCGGGGCGCGGACAGGATCGTCTTGTAGGGAACGCCCGAGAGCGGGATGTAGTCCGGTTCCAGCGGTCCGGGCAGCAGGAACGCGGTCCGCGGGTCCTGCTCCGGCACGTGGAAGACCACCATGTCTCCGCCCCCCAGCGCGAGTCGCCGGCCGAGAATGCACGCCGCCATGTCCCACGGCGCCTGGGGGCGGTCGAGCTTGTTGAAGTACACGCGCAGGTCGGTGCGTCGCGGCTCGATCGAGACGTCCTCGATGACCTGTTCGATCGGCAGCCCGACCGTGATCCAGTTCCAGGCGAACACGAGGTGATCCTCGATCGCCGGTCGCCGCCAGTCGTCACCGTCGCCCGCGACGTAGTAGCTCTTCAGCGTCGGGACCAGCGGTGGGGACGGGAGATCCGGAAGCTGGAGCCAGCGCCCTTCCGGAAGCTCCATGCGGAAGCGCTCTCCGGCGAGGGTCATCACTTCCCAGACGTGCATCCTGTCCATCGCGTCGACCCGCGTTCCGTCGGTCACGCGCAGGATGAGCGGATCACGCTTGGAACTCCAGATCCCGCCATCGGCTTCCTCGACCATGCCGGTGTTCATGCGCCAGGAAAAACGCGTCGTCGCGCCGGAGGGCGCGGTGAAGACCACCGCCTGCGGCGGCCTGGCCTTGTAGCGGATCGAGTAGCCGCCGGGAAGGGTCAGCGTCGTGCCGTCCTCGGAGACCGAGACGGGGGGCAGGCTGGTCGTCAGCCTTCCATCCGCAAGCGCCAGCTCGAACCGCGTGCCGTCGGCCCGGCGGATCTCGATCGTCGTACCCTCGGGGAGGTTTTCGATGTACCTGCGGCCGGTCTCGAAGTGGCGCGCGTCCCGGAAGGCGGGGGCGATGATCTCGCCCGGCGCTTCGCTCCCGACGGGGTCCGCGGACAGCCCGGGAAACCACGAGAGCGCAAGGCCGGCCAGCACGATCCATTCCGTTCTTCGCATGGCCGTATCTTACAGGGAGCGATGTTGACCGCCCACACGACGTTGCCGCTCGATGGCCACCGCGAGGCGGCGGTGCTATTCTCGTCCGCGACCAGGCCGGTCCTTCTGCCGCCGGCAGATGCCGGCAGGGATGGCGGACGATGTCGCTGGCTGCTGGACGAACCCGCATGACCTCGAACGAACTCGTCAGGCGGGCCCAGATCTTCCTCGACCAGGGTGATTTCGAGGAGTGCGAGGCGCTCGCGAGGCGCGCGCTGATGATGACCCCGGACTCGTCCGAGGCGCGTCACGTGCTCGCGAACTCGCTGATCGAGCAGCAGCGCTACGAAGAGGCCGTCATCTGCCTCGAGCAGGTCGTCGAGCGACTGCCCGAGGATCCGGTCTCCCTGGCCGACCTCGGTTTCTGTCTCTACGAGATGTGCCGTTTCGACGAGGCCGAGTCGATCCTCGGCCGCGCACTCGAGATCGATCCGGACGACCCTCACGCCAACTACTGGATGGGCTTGTGCGTCGAACGGCGAGGGTTCGTCGACCTCGCCGACGAGTACTTCGAGCGCGCCCATGAACGCGACGCCGACGCCTTCCCGCGTCCGCACCGGCTGGCGATGGCCGATTTCGAGAAGGCGGTCCGGGAAGCGGTGGCCCGGTTGCCACGCCGGTTCCGGCGCGAACTGACCAACCTCGAGATCATCGTCGAGGACCTGCCCGCCGAAGAGCAGCTCTGGGAGTTCGACCCGCCGCTCGAGCCGTCGATCTTCGGACTCTACTGGGGCACGCCACGCACCGAGCGGGGGACGAGCGACGTCCCGCAGCTTCCCGACATGATCTACATCTACAAGCGGAACCTCGAGCGCCTGTGCGAGGACCGCGACGCGCTGGTCGAGGAGATCCGCATCACCGTCCTGCACGAGATCGGCCACTATCTCGGACTCGACGAGGCCGATCTCGAGGCGAGCGGCTACGCCTGAGGGGTGCCGGCGCACCTTTCTCTGCTGCTGATCGACAGCACTCGTCATATTGCGGACTTGTTCTGATTGTTTCGAGTTATTACGACCTGGCACTCGGGGATCCGTCCGGCATCCTGCAGGCGGGACAGCGCCTTGCATGCGTCCTTGCTTCCGGGACCCGCTCGCGTATCACTCCCCGGTCCCGGCCGGTCAGGCGGGACGGGAGGCGTCATGGTGCGTCAAGCGATCGGGATCAGGTTGGGGCTGATCGTCGTGCTCGTCGGGATCTTCGCGTGCGCCATCGCGGCGCTGGCCGCAGGCCAGGAAGACTGCCGTCGCGAGTGCCAGGACAGGTTCGCGGAGGACACCGCGACCTGCGCCGCGGACTACCAGCAGGCGCGCGAGGCGATCGACGCCGAGTATCGAGCCTGCGTGGACGCCGCCAAGGGGTTTTTCGACCGCATGCAGTGCGAGATCGACCGGGAGAGCGCGCTCTCGCAGGCCGAGCTGGATCGGTCTCGGTGCGAGCACGCGGCGGAGAACGACCTGGCGCAGTGCCTGCTCGACTGCGAGACCTCGCCCTCGGCTCCCTGAGCTTCAGGCGGGTGCCGGTTCGGCCGGCCTGGATGCGAGGATCTCTCCGACCTTGCGGGCGAGGGTTTCCTCGACGTTGAGGCCCTTGCGGACGACGTCCCGTGCCCCGAGCGCCTCGTACTGCTGCCACTCCGGCCCGAGCAGCGCGGTCTCGTCACGGCTGGTGTAGAGGAGCGCGGGGATGTCGGATCGGGGCAGGGCGCGCAGGACGTCGATGCCCTCGCCGTCCGGCAGCGTCAGGTCGAGGACCAGCAGATCCACCGGGTGCGTGGCGAGCACCTCGCGCGCCTCGCTCGTGGTCCGGGCCGTCAGCACCTGGTAGCGACGCCCGAGGACGGTCGCGGCGACCTCGAGGAAGAAGTCGGTGTCCTCGACGACCAGGACCGTCGCCCGGGCGGCGGCCGTGGACGCCACGAACTCGTGGCCGCAGTGAGGGCAGCGCACCGGGCGCGCACTGTCCTGCTCGGCCAGCTCGTCCTCGAAGCCGCTCGGACCGGTCAGCACCTCGTCCGGCGGCGGGAGGCTCGGTCCGGTGTCGATCGCGACCGGGCGTTCTTCTTCCGGCGTGCGGAAGGAGATCGCCTCTCCGCAGAAGTGGCACTCGACGACCCCCGACCGGGGAATGTCGCGTTCGACGACCTGGCTGACGGCGCCGCACGCGGGGCAGGGGATCTCGACGGTGTCCACGGTCGATCCTCTCCCTCTCCGGTCCCCCTGCCGAAAAAATGGTTCCCGCGACCCTGTCAGGCAACTCCGGGCCAGCCCGGATCAGGACGAAGGGAGCAGCACGAGCGGATCGACGGGGCGCCCGCGCCGCCTGATCTCGAAATGGACGTGGACGCCGCGGGCGTTGCCCGATCGCCCCGCGCGGCCGAGGCGCGCCCCGGCGCGGATGCGCTCGCCGGCCCGGACGTGGATCTCGTCGAGGTGGGCGTACCAGCTCGAGAGCCCGCGCCCGTGGTCGAGGATGACCAGTCGCCCGTAGCCCGAACGGCGGCCGGCAAAGAGCACCCGGCCGGCCCGCGTCGCCCGCACGGGGTCGCCCGGGCTCGCGTCGATGTCGATTCCGGTGTGACGGTGGTTCGAACGACGGTCCCCGAACCGCGACGTGACCGGACCGTCGACCGGCCAGAGCCAGGAGCCGCCCGGCGTCCCGCCAGGGCGTTCCGGCTCCGAGGGCAGCGGAACGTCGAGCACATTCCGTGCCCCGGGGACGAACAGCCACTGGCCGACCTCGATCCGGGCCGGGTCGTCGATGCCGTTGACGCGTGCCAGCTCGTCGAGCGGAACGCCATACGTCCGCGCGATCCGCCACAGCGTCTCGCCCCGCGCGACGACGTGCACGACCCCCTTCCCGCCGCGCTCGGTGGCCCGGGAGCCGGCTTCTGGTGGTCCCGCCGCCGCCGCGTCGGCCGGGGCTGCCCGCCGCGCCGAGCAGCCGGCCAGCCCGACGGCCACGACGAGCATCAGCACCGCCTCCGGGCGGGCGGATCTCATGGAGCGCCCCGGAGGGTCGGATCGAGGAACGGGGCGAAGTCGGCCGGCGTGGGGGCGATGATCTCGATCCGCCCGTCCGGCGTGCCGGGGCGCGGGACGACCAGCCGCGCGTTGTGCAGCATCGTTCGCGGCGCGATCAGCCGGTCGGAGAGTTCGTCGTCGAGTCCCCCCCGGCGCAGGAAGCGGCGGTACTGGCGATCGTCGAGGGCGTAGAGCTTGTCGCCGAGTACCGGATGCCCCGCCAGGGCGAGGTGGGCACGGATCTGGTGCCGTCTGCCGGTCACCGGCTTCGCCTCGACGAGGCACCAGCGTTCGAACCGCCCGAGGACGCGGAAGCTGGTCCTGGCGGGTCGCGGATCCTCCCCGTCGGGCGCCTGCCGGAACACGTAGCTGTCGTGCGTGACCGGGCCGAGGGGCGCTTCGATCTCGAACTCGTCGCGCCGGGGCTGTCCGAAGACCAGCGCCAGGTAGGTCTTCTCGACCCGGCCCCGCTCGAACGCGGTCTGCATCCGGCGGCGTGCGGCGCGGTGCCGGGCCAGCAGCAGGACGCCCGTCGTCTCGGCGTCGAGCCGGTGGCACAGCGACAGCCCGGGCTCGTCGCGCTGACGCCGGAGCAGCATCACGATCGTGTTGCGCAAGTGGCTGTGGGTCGGATGGACGACCAGCCCGGCCGGCTTGTCGATCGCCAGCAGGTCGTCGTCCTCCCACAGCACGGCCGGATCGAAGTCGATCGCCTGCTCGTTGACCGCCGGATCGTCGACGTAGACCATGCCGCCGGCGCGTACCGGCGTCGAACACTTGACGGGCGCTTCCCACGACAGGTGGACCCGCGTCCGGATCGCCGATTGGATCCGGTTGCGCGACAGACGCGGGATCATCCTCTGGAGGAACTGGTCCAGCCGGTAGCCGGCAAACGCGTTGCCGACGCGGAAGCGGGCGACGCCTTCGCGGGGTTCCTCGGACATCGCCGCGATTATCGTGCCTGCCCGGGGGG
>JAJRXN010000065.1 GCA_024276295.1 Acidobacteriota bacterium | reverse complement strand
TTGGTGTAGGTCGACGCCACGACGACCGCGCCCTCGTCGGCGAACATCTGCCAGAACTCGCGGAAGTGGGTCCAGTTGGGCGGGCCCTCGACGACCAGCCGGTACTTTTCCTCCCGCATCGGCCCCTGGGGCGTGACCGGCCCGAGTCCGGCAGCCAGGCGCTCTTCGACCTCGCGCCGCAGCTCGCGGTAGTACTCGACCCCCTCGGGGGTCCCGCGGAACGCGCTGAAGATCGGCCCGACGTAGTACACGGCGCCGAAGTAGGCGTCGATCGGACTCGGCCGATGCCGTGCCGACTGCAGCACCGCGACGAGGTCCTCCTCGGCCTGCGCGCTCAGCGCGAGGTACTCGCGCAGCCGCTCCTCGTCGTACTTGCGTCCGGTGGCCTGCTCCAGCGCCGGAATCACCTCTTCGCGCAGCTGGCGGACCATGTACTCGCGGTGGGCCGGCTCGATCGTCCCGTCACCCTGGTACGGGACGTGGAAGAACACCGTCGGGCAGTCGTACTCCTCGCGCAGCAGCTCGAACCACTTCATGAACGTGTAGCAGCCGGTGTACGACAGCAGCAGCAGGTCGGGCTTCGGGAGCCGCGTCCCGGTGGGGCCGATGTTTCCCGACTTGATCATGCCGATGTCGCACTTGACGTACGTGCAGACGTCCTCGGAATGCCCCGCCCGCTCGGCGGCCGCGATGTAGTCGCCGCTGCGCCGGCGCATGCCGGACTGCAGCGCGTTGATCTCGGGCAGGACCGGCAGCGCCCCGAACGAACGCACCAGCTCGGTCAGGTTGCCCGGCACGAACGTGTAGACCACCGGCTCGCCGGTCTCCGGCGCCTGCTCGAGCCGCCGGTAGTGCTCGGCGATCATGTTCTTCTGCAGCAGCATCGAGCGGTCCTTGCCCGCCTCGCCGCGCGTCGCCTCGGTGCGCTGGCCCATCACTCACCTCCCCAGAGCTTGATCGCATCGGAGAACGTCCCCGCCTGCTCGCGGAACTGCTGGAACTGGCCGCTGTTCTCGGCGTACTTGAACGCGATGCAGGGAATCCCGGCCTCCTCCGCTCCGCGGCGCAGCATCGGCCGGTCGAGCAGCGCCGGATCGCAGAAGCTCGCCGCGGCGAAGATGATCCCGTCGGCCCGCGCCGCCTCGACCCGCTCCTTCATCAGGCGGCGCTTGCCCGCCGGATCGGGTTCGTAGAGCACCGACGAGCGCATCGCGCCCCGGACGAACGAATCGGCCAGCGCCGTGAGCGGGTCCCCCAGCTCGGGGACGTCGCCGGCGAGGAAGCGGTTGCCGAGCAGGAAGTCGTCGTCGACGATGTAGCAGCCGGCGCGTTCGATCGTCTTGATCAGGCCCAGCGGCGGCTGCTCGCAGAACGCCCCGACGATCACGACGCGGCTGTTGTCGCGCCGCCGGCCCGGTTCCCGTTCGATCGCCGCGAGGTAGGCCTCCATCCGCTCGATGAACTGTTCGACCGGAACGACCTCGCCGGCCCGCATCAGCAGGTACAGCTCCTCGGTCGGAACGTCCCACGGCGCCCGCGAGCGCGCCTCGTAGAGCGCGCGGACCAGTCGCCTCGCACGGTTGTAGACCGCGATCGACGCGCGCAGGTCGTCTTCCGACGGTGGCCGCTCCGAGACACGGCCGAGGTCCCCGGCGAGGTGTTCGAGTTCCTCGCGCCAGAACTTCGCGCCGAGTTCGGGAGTGCCGACCTGCGGCACGTCGATGTAGCGCACGTACTGGTCCGGGTACAGCAGCTTCCACATCCCGGACAGGTTGCGGATCACGTCGCAGGTCGACGGGAACAGCGCCGCCGAGAGCATGTCCAGCCGCCCGGTCTGGCCGAGTTCGATCACCGAGCGCGGCAGGTGGCAGATGTACGACTGGTAGAAGGCGTCGCCGCGGATGATATCGAGCCGGTCGCCGCCGCCGTGGATGCCGACCGGGAGCATCCCGCAGGCGTGGATGATCTCCCGCGGCACGTACACCGGCAGATAGCCGGCGGCCCTGCGGCCCGGATGCTCCTCCAGCCAGCGGCGGACGGCCTGGAAGTCCAGGTCCTCGTAGATCGCGGTGGCCCAGTCGACGATCTCCGCGCGGCTCACGTCTCCTCCTCGTCCGGCCCGCGGCCGGCGGATCATCTCGAACGAACGTTCGATAGAATAGCGATCGTGGTCGTCGAGTCAACCGCCCGCTGTGGCGAATTTCTGGCGAAAGTATCCCGCCTCAGCGTCCCAGACGGTAGTCCACCAGCCGGTTGAGGGCCTTCATCGCGCGCTCGGCCGTGGTGTAGGTCGGCACCCCGCCCTGCTCCAGCGCCTCGATGAACGCGTTGTACATCGTCCCCGCGTTGACCGAAACGACGACCGGCTTGTGCGAGCGGCGCGCCTGGCGGACGATCCGCTCGGCGAGATTCTCGCGGTCGCGGGCCACCTCCTCCGGCATCGTGTGCAGCGCCACCGTGTGCGGGACGACCGAGATGAACAGCTCGTCGACCCCCGGATCGGCGAGCGCCAGTTCGATGCATCGCTCGAACGTCGCGTCGTCGGCCATCGGCGTCAGATCGAGGAACGGATTGACCGACACGAACGGCGGCAGCGCCTCGCGCAGCGCGGCCGCCGTGTCCGCCGAGAACTCGGCGAGCACGAGATCGCCGATGCTGTCCGCGGCGTACGTGCTCTCGAAGCCCGCGTTGACGACACCGGCGACGCGCCGGCCGCCGATCCGCTTGTCCGCGAGCAACGAGCACGTCTTGCGCAGGTCCGTGTGGTCGAGGATGTGGTCGGCGACGATCGCCCCCGCCTGTTTCATCGCCGCCAGCGCGACCTTGTAGTCCCCGGTCATCGAGGCGGTGTGCGAGGCGGCTGCACGGGATCCGGCATCGGTACGCCCGGCCTTGTAGACGATCACCGGCTTGCGGCACGCCCGCACGGCGTCGAAGAACTTGCGCCCGCCGCACGGCTTGAAGCCCTCGATGTAGACGCCGATCACGTCGACCGCGGGGTCGTCGGCCAGATAGGCCACCAGGTCGGCCGGATCGACGTCGAGCTGGTTGCCGTAGCTGACCACGACCCGCGGGTAGATCGCCGACTTGAGCTTGTCCAGCTCGGAGATCCCGAGTGCCCCGCTCTGGGTCAGCAGGGCGACGTTGCTCTCGGTCCGGGGGCGGTACTCGAGCTTCTCTTCCGGCACGAACAGCGTGTTGATCCCCGGGCGGTCGCCGACCGGAGCCCGGAAGATGCCGAGGCAGTTCGGCCCGACGACGCGCATCGGCGTGTCGCGGACGATCTCGAGGATCTGCTGCTCGAGCGATGCGCCCCCCTCGACCTCGCCGAACCCACCGGGGATCAGCACCAGCCCCCGCGCCCCCTTGTCCCGCGCCTCCTCGGCCACCCCGGGGGCCAGCGGCGCCGGCACGCAGACGACGACGAGGTCGACCCGCTCCGGGATCTCCCGCACGCTGCGGTACAGCTCGTAGCACCGACCGCCGATCTCGACCCTTCCGCCACGGGCGTTGACCAGGAACAGGTCCTCGCGTCCCAGGTTGTGCAGCAGGGTGGCGATGTTGTTGCCGATCTTGGTCGGGTCGCTGGTCGACACGCCGACCACCGCGACCCCTTCCGGCCAGAACAGCGCGTCGAGCTGCTGCGGGCGCGGTCCGGCCAGCAGATCGAGCCGCCGTGACGAGGGCAGGAACTGCGCCAGGCCGTCGATGGCGACCAGGTTGCGCTCCTCGTCGATCACGAACGGGTTGATCTCGAACTCCGAAAAGATGAACTCCCCGGGCTGCGGGTTGAGACTCGAGTAGTGCTCGAACAGCGCCCCGATGCCGGCGACGGCGTCGGCGATCAGCTCGAGGAAATCCTCGTTGCCCTCCTCGCGATACTTGCGGGCGATCGCCGTCTCCCCGAGCATCGCGCGGCAGCCGGCCCGATCGAGCGGCAGCAGCCGGATGTTGGGCGACGAGAAGTAGCGTGCGAAGTGCTCGGCGTCGGTTCCGCCCTTGCTGAACGACAGCGCCGGGCCGAACGCGAAGTTCTCCTTGGCGCCGACCAGCACCTCGTTGCCGAGGTCCTTCGAGTACTCGACGAACGAGCTGAGCAGGAAGCCCTCGACCTTCGGCTCCCGGCCGGCGAACTGCGGATGCGCGCAGATCTCCCGCTTCATCTGCCGCATCGCGGCCCGGATCCGCTCGCGGTCCCGGACCACCCGGCGCACGCCGCCCACGCGCGTCTTGTGGGCGATCTCGGACGAAACGACCTTGAGGATCAGCCGCTCGGTGCCGAACTCGCACAGGATGCCGGCGGTCAGCTCGTCCGGATCGGGGACGAACATGTACGTCGGCACCTGCAGCCCGAGCGCCAGCAGGATCTCGTACACCTCGTGCTCGAGCAGGCGCTGCCGGCCCTGACGCGCCGCCGCGGCGAGAATGGCATCGATCTTCCGGACCTGTCCGGGACTCAGCCGCTCGCTCATCGCTGATCCTCGTGGAACGTGCGGGGTGGGAACGCCGATGTTAGCGCGGATCACGCGCGGCGGCCGCGGATGCCGGCGGCGGTCGCCGGGGCGGCGCCCCGGGAGGCGCCGCCCCGGGCGGATGGCCGGGCGGGCGATTCGCTGCGCAAGTCGGCCGCCCTAGGGGCGGGGCTTGCCGAGCACCTCGGCGAAGGTCTCGTCGTTCATCTCCCGCCCTTCGGCAATGAGCTGGCGGTAGCGGATGAAGTCGATCGTGTCCTGCCCGGTCAGCTTGCGCGTGTTGAACGCGTTGAAGCCGAGCAGCGCCTCGGTCGCCATGTTGGCGGCGAGCCAGTGGCGATTGGGGACCTTCATCATGTCCCAGAAGAACTTCTTCTTGGCCCGGATCCCGTCGATCGACTTGATCAGGCAGCCGGGGAACAGGTTGGCCAGCCGCCAGATCGTCTTCTCGACCGCCTCGTCGAGCAGGCGCAGATCGACGCGGCCGCTCTTGAGCCTGGCCCGCGCCTCCTCGGCTTCCTTGCCGGTCCTGAACTCGCCGTAGACGATCTGGCCGTCCTCGACCCAGCGGTCGGTGATCACGAGCGGGTTGGGGACGAACTCCCCGTCGAGTTCGAGCGCGCGGACCACCTGCGTGACGAGCCCCTTGAACTTCATCTTGTAGGCGCTCCACTGCTCGCAGGACACGCAGTTCCACATCGCGTCCTCGATCGAGAGCATCCACGGCAGGAAATCCGTCGAGCCGCCGTCGGGCGCCGACCCGTGGCGCGGACCGGCCTGGCCGAAGACCGCCAGATCGGAGGTCAACGTGAAGTCGCACGCCATGCCGATCTCCTGGCCACCGGCGATCCGCATCCCGTTGACGCGGCAGATGGTCGGCTTCTTGCAGTTCAGGATCGCGTCGACCATCCCGACGAAGATGTCCATGTACTCGCCGTACTCGTTGGGGCGTCGGGCGTAGTACTCGGCGTACTCCTTGGTGTTGCCGCCCGTGCAGAACGCACGGGTCCCGGCGCCGGTGAACACCACGGCGACGACGCTGCGGTCGAGCGAGGCGGCGCTGAACGCTGCGGTCACCCCCTTGGCCATCTCCGTCGTGTACGAGTTGTACTGCTCCGGGTTGTTGAGCGTGACCCATGCCGTGTACAGCCCGTCGATCTCCTTGCCGTCGGGATCACGCAGGGGGCGCTTCTCGTAGACCGTGCACGGCGGCTCCGTTCCCCAGTGCTCGTCACCGAACAGCCGATGGTCCTTCTTCTCGTGTTCGCGGGGCAGCCAGTCGATACCCATGCTCCGTGTCTCCCTGCCGCGGCCGCCCTGCCGGCCGCCGGCGCTGATTCAGCTCATCGACTCCAGCACCAGCGCGATTCCCTGTCCGCCGCCGATGCACATCGTCACCACGCCCCAGCGCAGCCCGCGCCGCCGCAGGGCGTAGGCACAGGTCAGCGTCAGGATCGCGCCGGTCGCTCCCAGCGGGTGACCGAGCGCGATCGCGCCTCCGAGCGGGTTGACCTTCTCCGGATCGATCCCCATCTCGGCGAAGTCGCGGATGCAGGCCAGCGCCTGCGGGGCGAACGCCTCGTTCAGCTCGACGTGGTCGACATCCCGGCCGGCGATCCCCGCCGACTCGAGGGCGCGACGCACGGCCGGCACCGGCCCCCAGCCCATGATGTGCGGATCGCAGGCGGCGACGCCCATGCCCGCCAGCCGGGCCAGCGGGCGCAGGCCATGCTGCTGCGCGTCGCGCTCGCGGCCGATCAGCATCGCCGCCGCACCGTCGACGACCGCGCTGGCGTTCCCGGCGGTGATCACCCCGCCCGGCTCGAACGCCGGACGCAGCCGGGCCATCTTCTCGGGGCTGATGTCGTCCATCACGTGCGTGTCGTGGCGCACCTCGATCGACGGTGCGGCGCCATCGGTCCGCACGCTGACCGGCGCGATCTCCTCGTCGAACTCGCCACCGTCCCGCGCGCTGCGGGCACGCTGGTGCGAACGGAACCCGAACGCGTCGGCCTCCTCCCGCGTGATGCCGTAGCGGCGCCCGAGTTCCTCCGCGGTGTTGGCCATCGCCATCTTCGCGCTCGGGTCGTAGAGGCTCATCAGCAGGCCGTCCTGCAGATGCGTTCCGGCCGGCAGCGCGCGGACGTCGACCGGACCGTACTTCTGCACCGCCTCGCCGAGCCTGCGGCCACGCAGGTTGTAGAGCTGGAACGGGTACTGCATGCTCTCCGCTCCGCCGACGACGGTGAACGGCCGCTTCGCGTCGTGCCGGATGCCGGCCAGCGTCATCTCGGCGCCGATCGCCACGGCCTCGGCGCCGCTGCCGCAGATGCGCGCCACCGTCAGGGCGGGCACGTCGTCCGCCAGCCCGCCGCGCCAGCGCATCCCCTGGGCGGCATAGATCGAATCCCGATGGCTGTGCGCCGCCATCCCCATCACGACGTGCCCGATCAGCTCCCGGCCGACCGGAGTCGCCTCGAGCGTCGCGGCAATCGCCATGCCGCCGAGCTGCGTGGTCGAGAACCGCGAGAAGAGTCCCGGCTCGCGGTTGTCACGCAGGATGTCGACCCGGGGCGTCCGTCGGGCGCCGTCGAGGATGACGATCGACCTGTCTCCGGTCATCTCCATCACCTCCGCTTGCTATTCGTGCAGAAAGACCGCCGGAACCCGGGGGCCGTTCTGGATGAAGTTCGTCATGCCGATGTCGTAGTCGACCGTCCGATGGCAGCGCGCGAACCCGCGGGCCTCGACCTCGAGCCCCTCGGCCAGCGGCAGCGCGAGCCCCTCCCGCAGCACGTCGCAGAGAATCTCGTCGATCTTCAGCGAGCGATGCCCGATGTCGGCCGCCGGCAGTTCCGCGGGCACCTCGAGCGGCGCGGTGGAGACCGGCGCCACGTCGGCGCGCCCTTCGAGGGCGGCGGCAATCAACTGCAGCGCCGCCGCCACCGGGTCGTCCGCCGGCTCGCCGGCGGCCCAGCCCCAGGCGCAGGCCTGGTCCGCTCCGATCGTCCTGGCGGTACGCAGCATTTCGACCGCGCGCTCGAAGCCGACGATCCGCGGCAGGCGCTGCGTGCCGCCGTAGCCCGGGATGATCCCGAGATTGACTTCCGGCTGGCCGAGCAGCAGCGAGCGACCGACGACCCGCGCATGGCAGGCCATCGACAGCTCGCAGCCGCCGCCGAGCACCGGACCGTCGAGCGCCGCGACGACCGGCTTGTCCAGCCCGGCGATCAGGTCGAGCACGCGCTGACCGTGGCGGCACTTGTCGGCCGCCGCCTCGGCGGTGTCGAGCGCGGCCAGTTCCATGATGTCCGCCCCGGCCAGCGATCCGTCGAAGCTGGTCAGCACGACTCCCCGCACGGACGCGTCGTCCGCCAGCTCGCGGAACACCGCGGCCAGTTCCTCCATCGTCCGGTGGTCGAGGGCGTTCCTGACCTCCGGCCGCTGGATCGAGACGATCGCGACGTCTCCCCGGCGCTCCAGCTCGATGTTGCGACGGAATGCGACCAGCTTCTTCGACGCGATGCTGGGGGGCACCTCGAAGCCGGGGTGCGTCGCGGCGTAGCGCGTGCACAGTTCGTGGACCCGGTCGACGCCGAGTTCCTCGGCCAGGTCGAGCAGCCCACTGGCAAAGCCGAGCGCGGTGCGGGTCATCCAGTTCAGCTCGCGCGGAGAGCAGACCTCGTGGTCGACGACGGCGTAGGTCCGGGCCAGCAGCACGGCCAGGATCCTGTCGAGGACCTGCCGGGCGACCTCCTCGTCGCAGGACGGATCACCGGGATCGGCGCGGTCGATCCACGGCCTGTTCCCCTGCTCGGTGAAGATCGCCGGCGGCGCGAACCACTCGCTGCCCCGGGGGCCGTCCTTCATCAGGTTCAGGCACTTGACGTTGAGGAGGTTGCCCCGCGTCAGGTCCATCACGTTGAACGGGCCGCCGCCTCCGATCGCCCGGTCGACGATCCGGTCGACCTGGACCGGGGTGGCGAGCCCCTCGGCGACGATCCGCGCCGCCTCGGCGCAGTAGTTGCAGAAGATGTCGTCGGCGGCGAAGCACTCGACGTCCGCGGTGACCACCGGGACCTTGCCCAGGCGGCGCAGCGTCTGCAGCATCCGGCGCTCGAACTCCGGATGGCCGGAGAGCACGACCTCGATCGGCAGCGAACGCCAGGCGGGGAAGAACGGGTGGTTGACGAAGCACCGTTCGGGATGCCGGACGCGCTCGGTGATCCGCCGCCGCGGAATGCCCGACGTCGCGAAGCCGATCAGGCACTGGTCGTCGACGACCTGCTCCAGTGCGTCGAGGATCGCCTGCTTGGTCGCCAGCTCTTCGGTCGCCGCCTCGAGCACGTAGTCGCACCCGGCCAGGTCGCCGAGTTCGAGCGTCGGAACGAGCGACGCCTCGATCGCCTTCGCCGCCTTCGGACTCAGCTTGCCGCGGGCAAGCCCCTTGGACAGGTAGCCCCGGATCCGCTTGACTCCGGCCTCGAGGGCCTCTTCCCGGATGTCGTGCAGGAAGACCGTTCCGCCCCCCGAGCCCGCGAGGGCGGAGAGGAACCCGTACGCTAGATCCGGCCCGATGGACCCCGAGCCGATCACACCGACCTTCATCACCGTGTCTCCTTGCCAGATGCGAACCGGACGCACCTGCTCGCCGCGACAGCATTACCCGTTGCCGGAACCTCCTTAAGTATCAGGCGGTTCACGG
>JAJRXN010000064.1 GCA_024276295.1 Acidobacteriota bacterium | reverse complement strand
TCTACTCGAAGTACGTGTCGTACGCCTCGAGATAGCGTCGGACCGTCTCGGCCGCATCGACGCTTCCCGTCTCGGCCAGCGCGGCGACCGCCGGCATGTAGCCGGTCAGGTACACGTGGAGCTGGTCGTGCGCCGGGCCCTGCATCGTGCAGCCGCGGACCAGGGCATCGAGATGCCCCTGCAGCTCCGAGCCGGCCTGCCGGAGCCGGTCCTCGTCGAGCGACGCGATGTCGAGTCCGAGAAACGCGTCGGACATCCTGACGAACATCGTCCGCGTGTGCTCGTCCATCTGCCAACGCTTGCCGCGGTCCAGCACGATCCGGTCGAGCGGATCGCTTGAGACCGCCGCGACCGGCGTCTCCGGAGCGGGGGGCTCCGCCGGAGACGGCGCGGGAGCGCCTCCGCCGCATGACACGAGAAGCAGGACGGCGCCGACCGCACCGCCGTTGACGATCGCCTTCATGGGTTCTCCTCCGGTGGGGACCCGAATCATGCCCGCGGCCGGGGCTGGGGACAAGGAAGAGGCCGGGACGGCGTCACCGGGGGCGGGCGATGACGATGCCGAACCGCTCCGGGTCGTGGAACCGCCGGATGAACGCATCGATCTCGTCGAGCGTCAGCGCCGCCGCCTGCGCGGCCAGCCGATCGCGGTAGCCGCGCGGAAGACCGAACTGCTGTTCCCACATCGCCTCGGCGAGCACGGCGCCCGGACTCGCGCGACGCCTCCAGCCCCGGCCGACCAGGAACCCGGCCGCCAGGGCGCGTTCTTCCTCCGTGATGCCGTTTTCGTGGAACGTGGCCAGCACCTCGCGAAGCGTCGCTTCGGCGGATGCGGCGTTCGGCGCGCGGGTGAACGTCGCCAGTCCGTACGCCTCGGGCACGAGGTCGTTCCCGCCCCGCGTCCCGGCTCCGTAGGTGTCTCCCTTCTCGTGACGCAGGGCCGTGGAAAGTCGCGAATGGAAGTTGCCCCCGAGGACGTGGTCCGCGACGAGGAATGCCGGGTAGTCCGGATCGCCGATCGCGGGGGCGATCCGGCCGAGGACCATGTAGACCTGCGTCAGTCGGCGCATCGGGATGACAAGGCGGCGCGGGCGCTCGTCCGGACCCCTCGGCGGCAGGAGCAGCGGGTCGATCCCTGCCGGCGGCCGCTCGAGAGCCGGGGGGAGCAGGTTCTCGACGACCTGCTCGGCCGTGGCGCGATCGATGTTCCCGGCGAGTCCGATCTGCCGTCCGGGCAGTCGCAGGATGACGTCACGGGTCGCGACGAGCCGTTCGACGTCGGTCGAAACCCGGGGAGGCTTCTCCCACGGGACGCGCCGCGAATCACCCGGGCGAAAGAGCGTCCGGCGCGCCGCCTGCTCGAGCCGGAAGTGCGGAGAGCGCTGCTTCTGCTTCCAGCCGAGGGCCCGTTCCTTGCGCCAGCGCCTCAGCTCGCTCCGGTCGAACGACCGGTTGGCCAGGATGTCCCGCACCAGCTCGAACACCGCCTCCGTGTCCTCGCGCAGGAAGCTGACGCTCAGGAGCATCGAGCGCGACGAGACGCTGAACCACGGCCGGATGCCGAGCGCGTCGGCCCGGCGACGAAGCGCTCCGTCAGGGTCGTGGAACTGGATGCGGAACGCTTCGTCCGCGTGATTCTCCCTCGCCCACGGAGACCAGTCCCCGACCGGGAACGCGAGCCGCAGTTCCACCACCGGAACGCGGTCGTCCTCGACCAGCAGGACCGTCGTGCTCTCGTCGGCCTGCCACCGGACGACCGACGGCGGCGCCTCGCCCGCGAGACCCGCTAGACCACCCGACAGGACGGCAAGGATCGGGAGCGCGCGTGCCGTGTTCATCGCATCACCGCTGGAAGAGGGGATAGAGCCAGCCGAAAAGGCGGACCCAGAGCGGTACGCGGCGCGGGACGACGTACAGCCGCACCGGCTCCCTCGAGAGCACGTACTTCTCGAAGGCCGCCCTGACGTCGTCCGAAGTGACCTGCTCGAGCCGCTCGAGCCGCTCGAAGGCCCCGGCCTCGTCGCCGGTCCACCACCGTGCCCGCCCCAGGGCACCGGCGAGCCAGCTCGCCGAGTAGGTGCGACGGTAGTCCCCGAGCAGAACGCGGCGCCGGGTGGCGGCCAGCTTCTCGTCGGTCAGCCAGTCGAAGCGGCCGAGTTCGGCGACGGCCTCTTCCATCCGGCGAAAGGCCGTCTTCCGCCGGTAGTGGGGCAGGAACGCGCCGTCGAGAACG
>JAJRXN010000516.1 GCA_024276295.1 Acidobacteriota bacterium | reverse complement strand
ACCGCCTCGGTGGCGGCGACCGAACGTGCGTCGGGCAACGGATGGCCGGTGACGCGCTCCTCGAAACCGGCGGCCGGGGGGCCGCTGGCATATCCGTCGGGAACGAGCGCCCAGCCCGTGTCGAGTCGTGGACCGAGCAGGCCGGCCAGTGCGCGGGCCATCGGGCGTGCGGCCTTTCCGATCGCCAGGGCGAGAACGGTCTGCGGCGCGGCCGCGGCGAGGCAGTCCTCGAGCAGCGGGGCGGAGCGCAGCACCGCCTGCTCCGCATCGACCGCCGTCAGCGCCTCGGCGAAGATCCGCCGGGCGACGAGGTCTGCGGTGTCGGCCCGGCCGTCGCTCACGCCGGGCCGCGGGTCGCGCGTCGCCGGCATCCTGGATGGCGGACAATCGAAAGGGAAGGCATCGTGGCCTCCGGCGGCCGGAGGGAGTCCGGCCGACGCAATCGTCGCCGGGCCGTCGCGACGGTGCAACAGGGCGGTGACGGGGCCGGCCACGGCGAACGGAGATGACCAGCGCCATGCTCTACGACATCTCGCCACCGCTCGAGCCGCGGATCGCAGTCTGGCCGGGCGACACGCCGCTGACGCGCGAGATCCGCACCGACATCGCGCGCGGCGACGATCTGACGCTCTCCACCCTGCGGACGACGGTCCACGTCGGAGCCCATGCCGACGCGCCGAGCCACTACGGCGCCGGCGCACCGGCGATCGACGAACTCCCGCTCGATCTCTACCTCGGCCCGTGCCAGGTGCTCGAGGTGCCGGCGCCCCCGGGATCGTGCCTGGCGCCCGATCAGGTGATCCCCCGCGTGACGGCGCCCCGCGTGCTGCTCAGGACCGGCAGCGACCCCGATCCCCGGCGCTTCGAGAAGGACTTCGTGGCGCTCCGGCCGGAACTGATCGACGCGCTGGCCGACCGGGGCGTCGTGCTCGTCGGGATCGACACGCCCAGCGTCGACCCGTTCGTTTCGGAGGACTTTCCGGCGCACCTGCGGCTGCTGGCTCGCGACATGGCGGTGCTCGAAGGCCTGGCGCTCGAGGGCGTGCCGGAAGGGAGCTACGAGCTGATCGCGCTGCCGCTGCCGCTGGTCGGTTTCGACGGCAGCCCGGTGCGCGCCGTGCTTCGCGCTCCTGAAGGCTGAGCCGGCCGGCCGCGCCTCGCATCCCGGCCGTCATCCTGCGAGAATCGGCGTGCCCGAGCCGCTTGCGCGGCGCGCGATGCGTGGGAGGGGACGAGATGAAACGACGAGCGGGTCTCGGAATCCTGCTGCTGGCGTTCCTGCTGGCGGCTGGTTGCGCCACGACGACGGTCAGCCGCGGGATGTCCCCCGCACAGAAGCGCGCCGAGATCGACCGGATGGCGGAGGCGACGCTGGCGCGGTTGTTCGAGGTGAACCCGCAGGCGAAGGTGCTCTACGACGCGTCCCGGGGCTGGGCCGTGTTCGACAATCTCAAGCTGTCGCTGTTCCTTTCGGGCGGAGGTGGTGCGGGCGTGGCGGTCGACCGGCCGACCGGCCGCCGGATCTACATGAGAATGGCGACGGCCGGGCTGAACATCGGTCTCGGCGGCCAGAAGTACCAGATCGTGTTCCTGTTCCAGGACGAAAAGACGTTCAACGACTTCGTCGAGATCGGTTTCAAGGCCGAGGCACAGGCCAACGCCGTGGCCGGCAAGGCGGGCGTCAATGCCGCGACCGGCTTCACGAACGGCATGGCGGTCTATCAGCTCACCGAGGCCGGTCTGATGCTCCAGGCCGACATTTCGGGGACGCGCTACTGGAAGTGGGCCGAACTCAACGGCCCGTGATCGGCAGCGCGGGGCCTGGGAGTCGTGGCGTCAGATGCAGCGGATCCGCCCGCCGTCGACCGGCAGGCTGACGCCGGTGATGTAGCCGGCGTCGGGCGAGGCGAGAAACAGCACCGCCGCGGCGACCTCCCGCGGCTCGCCGAAGCGTCCCATCGGGATCTCGGCGCGCATCCGCTCCTCGACCTCGTCGGCCGGGACGTCGTCACGCCGGGCCCACGCGACGATCAGCGCCTCGAGCCGGCCGGTGCGGGTGGCGCCCGGCAGGACGTTGTTGACCGTGATCCCGTGGGGAGCGACCTCGTCGGCGAGAGTCTTCGCCCAGCTCGCCATCGCGCCGCGGATCGTGTTCGAGACGCCGAGTCCCGGGATCGGCTGGCGCACCGAGGTGGAAACGACGTTGACGATCCGGCCGTAGCCGTCCTCGATCATGCCGGGCAGCACCGTGCGGGTCAGCATCTGGGCGGCCAGCACGTGGCGGCGGAACCCGCGCTCGAACTCGACGGCCGGGGCCTCGAGCAGGAAGCCGGCCGGCGGGCCGCCGGTGTTGTTGACCAGGACGTGGAATGCGCCGCGGGCGGCGATCTCGGCCTCCACGGCGGCGGCCGCGCGGTCGGGATCGTCGAGGTCGGCGACGAGCGGGACGGCACGTCCACCGAGTTCCCCCGCGACGCGCTCGAGCGCATCCCGGTCCCGGGCCAGCAGGCAGACCGAGGCGCCGGCTCCGCCGAGCGCCGAGGCGATCGCCCGGCCGATGCCGCGGCTGGCGCCGCAGACCAGCGCCCGCCGTCCGGTCAGCGCGCCCATGGTCGGCGCCCCCGGAAACGGGCCGGCCGGCGCATCACGGAACCTCCTCCGTGCGTCTGGCCCCCACGATCGGCACCGGGTCGAGCGGGGCTCCGCGGCGCTCGCGCCGGCGGTTCTCGGCGGCGCGGAACGCCTCGTAGGTTCGCGGGGCGATCCAGCTCCAGGCCAGGTAGGCCCAGGCACGGATCAGGCCGGGGCGCAGGCCGATCGCCCGCCTGAGATGACGCCGCGCCTCCTCGACGGCTCCCGGTTCCCGGCGACACCGTGCCAGCGCCTCGCGTCCGATCCGGAGGTGCTGCTTGCTGCGGGTCCTGCGGATCAGCCGGGGGTGATCCCTGCAGAACCCGGGCCGTTCCCGCTCGAGCCGGTCGAGGATCCCGAGCCATGCGCGGGCATCCTTGCGCTGGTCGCCGCTGACGTGATCGTCGTGCACGCGGCGCAGGACGAGCGGCTCATCGAGCACCCGCATCCGGACCTCGAACGACCACGGGATCCACGTCGCGCAGTCGACCGCCGCATTGCCGAGCGCCTCGTCGAAACCGCCACGACGCTCGAACAGCTCCCGGCGCACCATCGGCGGACGACCGCAGCCGACGCCGGTGTCGCGGCCGATCATCCCCTCCGGCGTGAACCACGGCCCGGGGGTCCGCTTGGAATGCACCGTGGCGAGCGGCCGGCCGATCTCGTCGATCTCCCGCTCGGCGACGAACACCGCGCCGAGATCGTCGTCCCGTTCGAACAGCGCGACGACGCGCTCGACGAGAGTCGGCTCCCAGGCGTCGTCCGAGTCGAGAAAGCCGATCAGCGCGCCCCGCGCCCGGCGAGCCCCCGCGTTGCGCGCGGCGGCCAGGCCGCGGTTCTCCTGGCGGATGCAGGTCACGCGACCGGCATAGCGCGCCAGCACCCGGGCGGTCTCGTCCGTCGAGCCGTCGTCGACGACGATGCATTCGGTCCGCGGCCAGGTCTGGGCCAGCACGCTCTCGATCGCATCGGCGACCAGATCGGCCCTGTTGTAGGTCGGGATCACGACGCTCACCTGTGGCGAGTCGTCGCGACGGGAGCCGTTCATCCCTCCTCCTCGGTGATCGGGCGTCCGCGACCCGCCGTGCCCCGGGCGGGTTCGCCCCGAAAGCCCGCCATCGCGGCCGAACATCTTACCGTTTCCCTGATTTCGGCAAAGCCGATCGCGGCGGCGCCGCCGACCCCATGGCGGCGTCTTTCCGCTCTCGAACCGCTCAGGCGGTGACGACGGGCAGCCGTGCGCGGACGGCGGTGAGCTGTTCGAGGAATGCGAAGACGCTCGCCGGGCGCCGGCTGGGGTCCTTTTCGAGAGCCCGCGCGATCAGGTCGGCGACCGCCGGCGGGACGTCGGCTCGCAGGTCCGAGAGGCGTTCGGGGACCACTTCGACCTGCATCTTGAGGATCTCGGCGACGTTGTCCGACTGGAACGGTTCGCGACCCGCGATCAGGAAGAAGGCGAGGATCCCGAGCGCGTAGAGATCGGCGCGCTGGTCGGCCGCCTGCCCGCGGATCTGCTCCGGGGCCATGTAGGCCGGAGAGCCCATCACCAGCCCTTCCTGGGTCAGGTGGACGTCTCCCTTGCGGGCGATGCCGAAGTCGACGAGCCGGGGGCGTCCCTCGCCGTCGAGCAGGACGTTCTCCGGCTTGACGTCGCGGTGGACGATCCCGAGACGGTGCGCGGCGGAAAGCCCCGCGGCGATCCCGGCGACGATCTCCAGCGCGCGGCTGAGGGGGATCGGGTGGCGTCGTTCCACCCACCGCCGCAGGTCGACGCCGTCGATGTACTCGAGAACGATGAACCGCAGATCGCGCCAGTGCTCGAACGTGTGCACCCGCACGATGTTGGGGTGGTTGATCTGCCGCGTCAGGCGGATCTCCTGGATGAACCGCTTTTCGGTGTTCTCGTCGAGCACCCCCGCGAGCACCTTGAGGGCCACCGGCTCGTCGAGCACCAGGTCCCGCGCCTGGAACACCGTTCCCATCCCGCCGCGGCCGATCTCGCGGACGATCTCGTAGCGGTTGGCGAGCAGCGTGTCGGGCAGCATGTGCGTGCCGTGCAGCTCCTCGAGCAGCTTCTGCGCCGAAGGGAGCCTCTTCGAGCGGTCCGGCGTGAGGCTGTCGCGGACCACCCGTCGCAGCACCTCGGGCACCGGCGTGCCGTCGGCGGCGAGCGGCGGTTCCGGAGCGATCGTCTGGCCCGGCTCGGGGCAGGGAGGGGGGGCGCCGTAGAGCATCTCCCAGCCGAGCACGCCGAGCAGGTAGATGTCGGACGACGGGTCCATCCGCTCCCCGGCCCGCGCTTCCGGCGGGCGGTAGACCGCGCCGGCGCCCGCCTCGTCGGTGTGGCGCAGGGCGAGGCCGAAATCGACGATCCGCGGCTCCTCGAACGCGGTCAGCCGCACGGTCTCGGGCCGCAGGGTGCGGCACAGCAGGCCGAGTCCGTGGGCATAGTCGAGCGCCTCGGCGAGCCGGGTGAGATGTCCGACGACCCGCGGGACGTCGAGCCGCGTTTCCTTGACCAGCACGTCGCGCAGGCTCGGCCCGGGGATGTGCTCGGTGATCAGGTAGATCCCGCCGTTCTCGCTTCCGGCGTCGTGGATCGCGGCGATCACCGGATGATGAAGCTGCGCGACGCGGCGGACGTCGGAGAGGATCCGTTCCGCCGCGCGGGGGCTGGCGATCAGCCCGCTGCCGAACCGCCGCAGCACGACCCGGCGCTTCATCACCGTGTCTTCGGCGAGTTCGGCGTGGCCGACATCCCAGCCGTCGAGCGGCTCGATCACCCGGTAGCGCTCGGGAATGCCGGCGCGAGAACCCGGCTGCCCGACCTGTGCGCGCTGCTCGAGCGCCGAGAGCCGCCGGGCCGCGTCGCGGTAGCCGACATCGGCGCCGACGACGCGCCGGAAGACCTTGATCGCATCGCGCACGCGCCCGAGACGCTCGTAGGCCGCGGCGAGCCGGTACCAGGTCTCCAGGTTCGCCGACACGTCCGCATCGTCGGCCAGCGCGCGCCGGTAGTGCTCGGCGGCGACGCCGTCCATCCCCTTGCGCTCGAACAGGCGGCCCAGCAGAAGCGCGACGACCGGTTCGGTCTCCGGGTCGGGGGGAGCCGTCTGGAGGATCTCCACCGCGCGGTCGATCTGGCCCAGCCGTTCGCACAGCTCGGCGGCCTCGATGCGCATCCCCGCGTCGAGATAGGCCGGCACGGCCGACTCGAGGTCGCCCCCCGCCTCGAAGCACCGGGCCGCCTCGCGGACGGCGCCTCCCTTGGCGTAGAGCGCTGCCGCGCTGCGGTGCTCGCCGATCTGCTCGAGCAGTCCGGCCGCGCTGACGAAGTCGCCGGCCTCCTCGTAGGCCCAGGCCGCCTCGGCCGCGCAGCCGAGCCGTTCGAGGCACAGGGCGGCCTCGTCCGGTCGCCCCGCCTCGAGGTACAGCGCGCCGGCTTCGGCCCAACGTCCGGCGGCACGGAACGCCTCGGCGGCCAGCAGCGGGTCGATCGTGCCGGGCGGCACCGACTCGGCGACCGTCGCCGCCTGTTCGGCATCACCGACATCGAGATAGGCGCGGATCGCGCGGTCCGGGCGGCCGGCCCGCTCCCAGGCCCGTGCCGCCTCGAGCGACCGGCCGGCCCGCTCGAGCCACCGGCCCGCCGGCTCCGGCTGCCCGGCCGCCAGCAGGAGCTGGCCGCAGCGGGCCGCAAAGCCGATCACCTCCCGGCGCTCGAGCACGCGCGGTTCGTCCCGGAGCAGCGCCTCGAGCACGCGGGAGGCCTTTTCCGGCTTGCGGGCCTCGAGATAGAGACGGACCGCGCGTTCGAGGTCGCCGGCGTGCTCGTACAGCGCGGCGGCGCTTTCGACCTGCCCGGTCCGTTCGTGGACCTGGGCCGCCTTGAGCGTCTGCCCGGCGTTGAGGAACAGCCGCGCCGCCCGCTGGCGGTCGCCGCTCCGCAGCGCCGCCTCCGCCGCCTCACGGACCATGCCGCCCCGCTCGTACTCCAGCGAGGCGAGGGCGAAGTCGCCCGTCTCGGCCGCCAGCTCCGCGGCCTCGCGGTGGTGGCGCCCCTTGATGTACATCTGCAGCGCCTTGCGCGGCCGGCCGCCGAGACGATAGAGGTCCCCCGCGGCGGCGTAGTCGCCTCGCATCGACGCCCAGCGGGCCTT
>JAJRXN010000063.1 GCA_024276295.1 Acidobacteriota bacterium | reverse complement strand
CGCCTCGAGCGGGATCGGCTCGTGGGTCGGCTTCTCCTTGAGGTCCTCGGTGAACCCGCCGCCCTGGATCACGAACCCCGGAGCCAGTCGGTGGAAGATCGTGCCGTCGTAGTGCCCCTCGCGCACGTAGCGCAGGAAGTTATCGACGGTCTTCGGCGCGACGTCCGGCCACAGCTCGAGGACGATCGTGCCGACGTTGGTCTTCATCTCGACCTTCACGGTGCCTTCGGCCCGGGCCGGGTCGGTCTTCTTCTGGGCCAGGCCGGGGCCTGCGGAAAGCAGGGCGGCGGCCAGGACGAGGGTCGGGGCGAGGCGGATCAGGCGGCGTCGGGTCATCTCCAGGCTCCTTCGATGGCGCGCATTGTACCGCCTGTCGCGGGTCGACGATCGGCCGTGCGACCCCTACGTTCTCCTGTGCGGGGAGAGGGGACTGCACGAGGTCTGTCCGTGGCGCAGCTCGACCGGTTCTTCTTCGCGCTCTACGAGCGGGGCGCCCGCGAACTGAAGATGGTCTCGGGAGAGCCCCCGAGGTTCCTGTTCGACAAGGGGCCGAGGCCCGCCTCGAGCGCCCGGCCCAACGCCGACCAGCTCCTCGGCCTGCTGGCGGAGATCCTCGAACCGGAGCGGATCGCCGAACTCCGGACGCAGGGGACGCTCGGGGCCTGCCTCGAGCGGCCCGGACTCCCCGCGCCGCTGGTGTTTACCGCCCGGGCCGAAGGCGGCCGCGTCGAGCTGGTCTTCCGGCCGCTGGCGGAGAACGAGCCCGAGCCGCCCCCCGAACCCCGGCCGGAACCCGAGCCCGCGTCCGAGCCGACTCCGGCGCCTCCGGTCGTCCGGGCTCCCGGCTCGGGACCGGAACTCGACGCGCTGTTCGTGCGGATGGCCGAGATGGGGGCGTCGGACCTGCACCTCTCGAGCGGCGAGAAGCCGATCGTGCGGGTCGACGGCCGGATGCAGCGGCTCGACGACCAGCCCGGCCTGACGCCGGAGCGGCTCGAGCAGCTCCTGCGCCCGGTGACGCCGGAGGGGAACTGGCAGGAGTTCGTCGAGACCAACGATACCGACTTCGCCTACGAGGTCCCAGGCCTGGCCCGCTTCCGCGGCAACCTGTTCCGGGACCGCAAGGGTCTCGGCGCGGTGTTCCGGATCATCCCGTCGAAGATCCTGACCGCCGAGCAGCTCGGGCTGTCCGACAAGGTCCTCGAGCTGTGCCAGATGACCAAGGGGCTGGTACTGGTCACCGGCCCGACCGGATCGGGCAAGTCGACCACGCTGACCGCGATGATCGACCACATCAACAAGACGCGCGACGAGCACGTGATCACGATCGAGGACCCGATCGAGTTCGTGCACGACAACATCCGCTGCCTGATCAACCAGCGCGAGGTCGGACGGCACACCGCCGGCTTCAAGCGCGCGCTGCGGGCCGCCCTGCGCGAGGACCCGGACATCGTGCTCGTCGGCGAGATGCGCGATCTCGAGACGATCGCGATCGCGATCGAGACCGCCGAGACCGGGCATCTGGTCTTCGGCACGCTGCACACGACGACGGCGGTCTAGACCGTCGACCGGATCATCGACCAGTTCCCGGAAGGTCAGCAGGCGCAGGTGCGCACGATGCTCTCCGAGTCGCTCAAGGGCGTCATCGCGCAGACGCTGTGCCGCAAGATCGGCGGCGGGCGCATCGCCGCGCTCGAGGTGCTGATCGGCATCGCGTCGGTCGCCAACCTGATCCGCGAGGGCAAGACGTTCCAGATCCCGTCGATCATGCAGACCGGCAAGAAGTACGGCATGGTCACGCTCAACGACGCGCTGATGCAGCTCGTGCGCAAGAACCTCGTCGAGCCCGAAGAGGCGTGGCGCAAGTGCGTCGACAAGCTCGCGATGGTCAACATGATGCGCGCCGCGAGCATCGACACCTCGTTCGTGCCGCAGGACCGCGAGGCGGTCGTCGTCGGCTGATGCGCGCGTCGGGGGCGGCGGGTCAGCCCGCGGCGGAGATGTCGATCAGCTCGATCCCGAGCTGCCGGGCGAAGTCGTGGATCCGCTCGTCGCGATAGAACTCGCCGTAGTAGATCCGGCGCACGCCGGCGTTGGCCAGCAGCTTGAAGCAGTGGAAGCACGGGCTGGCGGTCACGTAGCACTCGGCGCCTTCGAGGGCGACGCCGTTGCGCGCCGCCTGGACGATCGCGTTGGCCTCGGCGTGGATCGTCCGCACGCAGTGGCCGTCTTCCATCAGGTGGCCGATCTCGTCGCAGTGCGGCAGCCCGCGCAGCGAGCCGTTGTAGCCGGTCGAGAGGATGACCTTGTCGCGGACCAGCACCGCGCCGACGTGCTTGCGGTCGCAGGTCGCGCGGGAGGCGACCTGCCGCGCGATGCCCATGAAGTACGTGTGCCAGTCGACCCGTCCCTGTGCCATCGTGGTCACTCTCCTCGGTGCCGTACATACTGCCGTCGAGCCGGGACGGAGGAAAGTCCCGGGCCGGAGACCCATTGCCGATGAAGCCGATCCCGCTCTCCAGTCCCGACATCACCGAGCGCGAGATCGCCGCCGTGGTCGACGTGCTGCGCGGCTCGCAGCTCAGCCTCGGCCCGCGGCTCGTCGAGTTCGAGCAGGCCTGCGCGCGCCATGCCGGCACGCGCCACGCGGTGGCGCTGTCCTCGGGGACCGCGGCGCTGCACCTGACGGTCCATGCCCTCGGCCTCGGGCCGGGCGACGAGGTCGTCACGACGCCGTTCTCGTTCGTCGCCACCGCCAACTGCCTGCTGTTCGAGGGGGCGACGCCGGTGTTCGCCGACATCGACCCGGTGACGTGGGATCTCGATCCCGCGGCGGCCGAGGCGGCGATCACGCCGAGGACCCGCGCCCTGCTGCCGGTGCACGTCTTCGGGCGGCCGTGTCCGATGCCGCGCTACCTCGAGATCGCCCGGCGGCACGACCTGGTCGTGATCGAGGATTCGTGCGAGGCGATCGGCTCGACGATCGACGGGAAGATGGCCGGCAGCTTCGGCGTGGCGGGGAACTTCGCCTTCTACCCCAACAAGCAGATCACGACCGGCGAGGGGGGCGTCGTGGTGACCGACGACGACGACCTCGCGCGGGCGGTCCGCTCGCTGCGCAACCAGGGTCGGGGCGAAGGCAGCGCGTGGCTGGCGCACGAGCGGCTCGGCTGGAACTACCGCATTCCGGACATCCTGTGCGCGCTGGGCATCGTGCAGCTCTCGCGGCTCGAGGAGTTCGTCGCCGCCCGCCAGCGGCTGTTCGAGCTGTACGGCGGGCACCTGGCGGGGATCGAGGAGATCGTCCCGCCGGCGCCGCCCGCTCCGGGTCAGCGCGTGTCGTGGTTCGTCTACGTCGTCACGCTGCGAGAGGGGCAGACGCGCGCGCGGCGCGACGCGGTGCTCGAGGCGCTGACGCGGCGGGGGATCGGCTGCCGGAACTACTTCGTGCCGATCCACCTGCAGCCGTTCTATCGCGAGCGGTTCGGCTTCCGCGAGGGGATGTTTCCGGTCACCGAGTCGGTCGCCGAGCGGACGATCGCGCTGCCGTTCTTCAACGCTCTGACGGAAGCCCAGGTCGCCCGTGTCGCCACGGCGCTGCGCGAGGCGCTCGAGGAGACGCGGTAGGCGTCAGCCGGCGTCGCGCAGGAAGGCGGCGGCGTCTTCGGGGGGCGACGGGTTGATGTGCAGGCCGGTGCCCCATTCGAAGCCGGAGTGCGGCGTCAGACGGGGCAGGATCTCGATGTGCCAGTGGAAGTCCCACGGCAGCGTGCCCCAGTGGCCGGGGCGCCGGGCTCCGGACTTCGGGTTCGGGGCGTCGAACAGCAGCCAGTTGAGCGACACGTCGCCGAGCACGGCACGCAGCCGGCGGAACACCTCGAGCATGTGGGCCGACAGCCGCTCGGTCAGCGTCTCGTCCAGCTCGCTGAAGGCGTGCATGTGCCGGCGCGGGTAGAGGACGATCTCGTACGGGAATCGTGACGCGTACGGACAGAACGACACGAACTCGTCGCAGACGTGCACCAGCCGCGTGCCGTCGGCCATCTCCTGGGTCAGCACGTCGCAGTACAGTCAGCGCTCCTTGAGCATGTAGTGCTGGTGCGCGGCGTTGAGCTGGGCGGCCATCCGCAGCGGCGTGACCGGGATCGCGATGATCTGCTGGTGGGGGTGGTGGATCCGCGCCCCCGCGCCGACGCCGTAGTTGCGCGTCAGCAGGATGTGCTTGAACCGCTCGTCTCCCTTGAGGTCGGCGATCCGCTCGCGGCTGACCGTCAGAGCGGCGGCGAACTGGAGCACCGGCAGCTCGTGCGGCGCCAGCCCGTGCTCCGGGGTCTCGATCACGAGTTCGTGGGCACCGATCCCGCGCATGCGGTCGTAGATCCCGACGGCGCTGCGGTCCGGCCGGCCCTCGATCGCCAGCACCGGCCGCTTGTTCGGAATCACCCGCACCCGCCAGCCCGGCGCGTTCGCCTCGCCGTTGTCGCGCAGGGCGACGAGTTCGGGCGGCGTTCCCGCTTCCTGGCCGGGACAGAACGGGCACGGCGGCTCGTCGCTCTCCGGCACCGGCTTCGGATAGGTGAACTCCTCCGGCCGCGTCGCGCGCTCGAGGGCGACGATCACCCAGCGCCGCGCGATCGGATCGTGTCTCAGCTCGCTCATGCTCCGCGTCTCCTTCGGATCCTCAGATCAGCGCGTCCCGTTCGTTCTCGCGCAGGATGCGCACCGGCCCGTCGACCGGGCTCAGCGCATCGGGCGTCATGCCGGCCGCGCGCGCCAGCCGTACGCACTTCCCGCGGCCGAGCGGCACGCTGCCGGCCGCCAGCCGGCGGCGGACACCCCGCAGCGCGGCGGGCCCGGCGAGGTCCCGCGCCAGCTCGAGCAGCGCGGCCAGCCGGTCGATCTCGTCGTCCGACGGCGAGGCGGCCAGCTCGGCCAGCTCGCGGTCCAGCCGGCGGCACAGCGGAGGCCGCAGGTCGATCACATCGTCGGGGCCGAGGCCGGCGGCGGTGCAGGTCGCCAGCGCCTCCCGGAGCGTCTCCGTGGTTCCCTGGGGGGCCCCCGCCGTCCCCACGATTCCGAGCGCCGCGGCCAGCAGCGCGCGGGCTCCTCCCCGGAGTCCCTCGGCGAACGGAGGCGGG
>JAJRXN010000062.1 GCA_024276295.1 Acidobacteriota bacterium | reverse complement strand
GGCGCGGAGCCGGCGGTGTCGACGTGGCGGCTCGAGGAGGTGCTCGACCAGGCCCTGGCGCGCGAGGTGCCGATTCCGGGCGGAGGGCGGCTCGTCATCGAACCGACCGCGGCGGTCGTCGCCATCGACATCGACGCCGGCGACCGGCGCCCGGCCGCGGGCGAGGCCGACCCGCTGCTCGCGGTGGACCTCGCCGCGGTACCGGAGATCGCACGGCAGATCCGGCTGCGCGACCTCGGCGGCACGATCGTCGTCGACTTCCTCGCTCCCCGTACGGGGCCGGGCCGGCAGGAGCTGGCGCGGCGGATCGAGGCCGTACTGGCAGAGGACCCGGCCGGTCCGCGACTGCGGCATCTCGCTCCGAGCGGTCTGGCGGAGATCGGGCGGCGCAGGACCGGACCGGCGCTCGCCGAGCGGATCGCGCGGTGGCGGCAGGCGGGAGGAGGAGCGCTCCCCGGGCGGTCTCCCGGGAGCTAGAATCGGAGCGCGCCGATCGAAGCCCCCACCCGGCGGCGAAGAAGAAGAAAGAGCCGATGACACCAGAGACCGACCACCGGCTCGCACCGGAGCGGATCCTCGCTCACATCTCCGACGGGATCGTGATCGTCGCCGACGACGAGCGGGTGCTGTATGCCAACGAGGCGTTCGCCCGGATGGTCGGGCGCTCAGGCGAGGATCTGCGCGGTCTCGGCCTTGCGGAACTGGTGGCTCCGGAGGTGCTGCAGCGGATCTCGCCGCGGACGCTGGCGGTCGGCTCCGACGACACGCACGTGCACTTCAACCTGTGCCTGGGCGGGGCCGATGGCGGGTGTTCGTACTGCTTTACCGCGTCGGCGTTCGTCGACGGGCAGGGCCGGCGCGTCGGCGTGATCGAGAACTTCCGCAGCATGGACAGGCTGCGCGACATGATCCTCGAGCTGGAGGAGGTCAACGCGATCATCCGGCGCGAGAAGGAACGCACCGAGCAGATCATCGACTCGATCGGCGACGGCGTGCTGACCGTCGACCACGACCGGGTGATCCGCTCGTTCTCCCGTCGGCTCGAGCGGATCACCGGCATTCCGGCGTCGCGGGCCCTTGGCCGGACCTGCATGGAGGTGCTGCGCGGCGAGAAGTGCGAGACCGACTGTCCGCTGAGCTGGTCGTTCGAGCACGGCCAGCCGGTCGACGGCTGCCGCGAGCGGCTGTTTCCTGAGGGGCGCGAGCTGGCTGTCGAGATCACCACCGCCCAGCTCCGTGACGACGAGGGCCGGCCGGTCGGGCTGACCGCGTTCGTCACCGACCGCACCGAGGTCTGGGACCTGCGGCGCCAGCTCGCCGATGCCCGCGGCAGCCGGACGATCATCGCCGAGAGCCCCGCGATGCAGAAGGTCCTGCAGCAGATCGAGACCGCGGCCGAGACGGACGTGACCGTGCTGGTCACCGGCGAGTCGGGAACCGGCAAGGACGTCGTCGCCCGCGCGATCCACGCCTCGGGGCCGCGCCGCGACCGTCCGTTCGTCGTCGTCAACTGCGCGGCGCTGACCGACACGCTGCTCGAGAGCGAACTGTTCGGTCACGTGCGCGGCGCGTTCACCGGCGCGGTGCGCGACAAGCCGGGACGGTTCGAGTTGGCCGACGGCGGGACGATCCTGCTCGACGAGATCGGCGACACGTCGCCCGCGCTGCAGGCGAAGCTGCTGCGCGTGCTGCAGGACAAGCAGATCGAGCGGGTCGGGGACACCCGCACGCGGCAGGTCGACGTGCGGATCCTCGCCGCGACCAACCGCGACCTGGCGGCCGACGTCGCGGCCGGGCGGTTCCGCGAGGATCTGTTCTACCGGCTGGCCGTGCTGTCGATCCACCTCCCGCCTCTGCGCGAACGCCGTGACGACATTCCGCCGCTGGTCGAGCACTTCATCGAGAAGTTCCGCGCCAAGCACCATGCCGGTCGCGAGCAGGAGTTCTCCGGGATCTCCAATCGCGCGATGGCGATGCTGCTGGCGTACGACTGGCCCGGCAACGTCCGCGAACTCGAACACGCGATCGAGGTCGCGATGATCACGACGACGACCGGCCGGATCGAACGGGCGTTTCTTCCCGACCCGATCCGCGCGAAGGCTGCTCCCGGGGCGGGGGGGCGGAGACGTCCACGGCCGGCCCCACGCGGTCGGACGAGGAGCGGCGGCTCGAGGAGGCGCTGGCGCGCAACCGCTGGAACGTCGGCCGGACCGCCCGCGAACTCGGCATCAGCCGGACCACCCTCTGGCGGCGGATGCGGAAGTTCGACCTCGTCGAGCGTCGCGGCTGACGCGGTCCGCGTCGGCCCGGGGCGCCGCGCCGCGCCGGTGCAACGCCTCGTTGCATGAAACGCTCTGTTTCGCCGGGGCGAAACGTACTGTTTCGTCCACGCTGATCGTCCGGTCAGCGAATCCAGCACCTTCTTGAAAACACGCAGCTTATGCCTCGAGGCCGCGGGTCCCGCAGACGGACCGTCTGGCATGGACATTGCCTTACTCGTTTGTGTTGTTACGCCCGCAGCGACCCACAGGAGGAGACGAACCATGTCCAGAAACCGCTCTGCAACCGGGAAGGTGCTCGCAGCGATCGGTGGCGTGCTGCTGGTCGCGGCGCTCGGTCCGCCGGCGCTCGCGGCCGGAGGGACGAAGGCCCAGGTCGAGATGTGGAAGGCGAACTGCAAGGTCTGCCACCAGCCGAAGGGACAGGCCAAGGCGCTGTCCCCTTCGACGCTGATCGGCATGCAGTGGGAGCGGTTCTTCGCGAAGAAGTTCGCGAAGAGCCACGCCGAGCTGATCCACCCGGAGAAGAACCAGCCGCTCGGCAAGGTCCTCACGCCGGAACTGCTCGACAGGCTCGAGAAGTTCCTCGTCGATCACGCGGCCGACTCCGAGCAGCCGATGACCTGCGGCAAGTAGCCGTACGAGGGGAATAGACCATGAAGACCAGGAACGGGATCATCCTGCTCGCCGCGGTCGCGCTGGGGCTTCCGCTCGGCACGATCGCCCGCGCGGCGGAGGGCGATCAGGCGACGCGCGAGGAGATCGAGGATCTCAAGGAGAGAATCGAGGAACTCGAGGACCGGATCGTCGCGCCCGAACGCCACGCCGCCCTGGACAGGATCGAGTTTTCCGGCGACTTCCGCTTCGAGGCGCACTCGATCAGCGCCACGGTGCCGGACCACTTCGACGGGCTGGCTCTGCAGAACCTGATCGTCAAGACGCTGTTCCATTTCAACCAGGTCGGCCTGCCGCCGACGTCGATCGCCGATCTCGACAGCCAGATCGCCGCGAACTATGGCGACTGGCTGTACTTCACCGACAACCTGACCTTCGAGCAGCTCAAGCAGGCGATGGGTTCGCTCGACCCGGCTCTGCAGCAGCAGCTGTTCGACATGTTCCTTCCGGCGACGTTCGTCCCGGCCCACGATGCCGACAACGACATCCTGTACACGAACCGGCTGCGGCTGAGGATCCGGACCCGGGTCGCCGAGGACGTGACGTTCGAGGGGCGGCTGTCGATGTACAAGGTCTGGGGCGATTCGACCGGAGTCCAGGTCTTCAACGGCCAGCCGAACACGATCGGCATCGACGGCACGACCGTCGGCGTGCCGAACTCGGACATCCTTCGCGTCGAGCGCGCGTACTTCTCGTGGAACGACATCGGGGGCGCCCCGATCTACCTGTCGGTCGGGCGCCGGCCGTCCACCGGCGGCGCGCCGCTGAACTACCGCCAGGACGAGCCGCGCGGCGGAACGCCGGCCGGTGCGCTGATCAACTTCCAGTTCGACGGGCTGACCCTCGGCTGGCACATCAACGACTATTCGACGCTGCGACTGTGCTACGGCGTCGGCTACGAGTCCGGCTTCGGCAACGGCGAACTGCTCAAGGAGCCGGCGGACCGGCTCGACGACGTCCCGCTGCTCGGCATCAACTGGGACGTGTGGGATACCGACGACATGTTCGTCCAGCTCACGCTGGCCCGCGCGTTCGACGTGACCGACGGCTTCAATGGACTCGTCGTGCTGCCGGTCGACCCGCTGACCGGCAGCCCGATCCCCGCTCCCGTCGTGCTGCGCTTCACGCCGCAGGCCCAACTCGGCGACATCGATCTGGCAAGCATCGTGTTCATGCGCAGCGACGGACCGCTCGACTGGTTCGTCAGCGCCAACTACATGGAGTCGAGCCCGCGCGACGTGACCACGCCGTTCGGCGGGCTGTTTTCCGACCCGTTCGAGACCCCCGAGTCCCACAGCGGCTCGATGTGGTACGCGGGCGTGCGCTGGCGCTTCAACGACGACCGCACCAAGGTCGGGCTCGAGTTCAACCACGGCTCGCAGTACTGGTTCAACTTCGCGGCCGCCGAGGACGACATCATCGCGCCGAAGACCAACACGCGCGGTGACGTGTGGGAGGTCTACCTGACGCACCGGATCCGTGACCGGTTCATCTTCAAGGTCGACTACATCGACTACAGCTACGACTACTCCGGCTCCGGCTGGTTCCTCGGAGCGCCGAAGGACCTCGACGCCACCCCGGTGCTCGGCTTCCCGACGTACGACAGCGCTTCCAAGCTGTCGGCGAGCCTGGTGGCGCGATGGTAAGGAGAACGGCCATGAGGCGGAACTCCGTGTCCGTCTCCTCTTCGCTGCTCGTGGCGGTGGCGCTCGCGGCTTCGGCCGCGGGCGCCGTCGCCGCGGGGGAGGGGACCGACCACGAAGGGCTCTGGGAACACTACGAGGGGACGAAGACCTGCCTGGCGTGTCACCGTGAAGCGGCGGAGTCGTTCTTCCACTCCGCGCACTACCAGTGGAAGGGGGCGACGCCCGACATCGTCAACGCCGGCGGGGAGCGGCTCGGCAAGATCAACGTGATCAACGACTTCTGCACCAATCCGCGCATCAACTGGATCGGCGAGGTCCGCAACGCCGAAGGCCGGCTGCTGGCGCAGGGCTGCTCGAAATGCCACGCCGGGCGCGGGAAGCTTCCTTCGGAGGAGCTGACCGAAGAGCAGCTTCTCAACATCGACTGCCTGATGTGCCATGCGCGCGGATACCGGCGCGATCTCTACCGCAACGAGGACGGGAGCTGGGAGTGGAAACCGATCCTCTGGCAGAACCGGGAAGGGCTCGACATCGTCTCGCAGCGGATCTCCCTGCCGACCAAGGTGATGTGCATGCGCTGCCACGCCGGATCCGGCGGCGGGCCGAACTTCAAGCGCGGCGATCTCGAGTACAGGCTGACGGACTGCGACCGCGGGTTCGACGTCCACATGGGCCGGGACGGCGCCGGCTTCGAATGCATCGACTGTCATGCCGGCAAGGACCACCGAGTCCGCGGGCGCGGCGCCGACCTCGCCGATCGCGACATGCCGGATGCGCGGCTCGAGTGCGCCGAGTGCCACGGTGAGCGGCCGCACGAGGTCCGCGTGCTCGACCATCACACGGCACGCGTCCACTGCACGGCATGCCACGTTCCGGAGTTCGCCAAGGAGGACCCGACCGACCTCTACCGCGACTGGTCGACGCCGGTCCGCCAGGAAGAGCGTGGGCGCTGGTACATCGCCATGACCCTGGCCGACCACGTCGAGCCCGAGCTGGCGTGGTTCAACGGCAAGACCCGCCTCGCGCTCGCCGGACGGCCGGTCGAGCCGCTGCCGGGCGGCGAGGTGCCGATCGCGATGCCGCTCGGGTCACGGGACGACCCCGATGCGAAGATCCACGCGTTCAAGGTCCATCGCGCGAAGCTGCCGGTGCTCGACGGGAAGAACTGGCTCGTGCCGATCCTGACCGAGGAGTACTACGCCGACCCCGACGGCGACGTCTCGAAGTTCGTCCGCGAGGCGGCCCGGGAGTTCTACGGCATCGAGAACGCGCAGTTCCACTGGGTCGAGACGATCCGCTGGATGGGACTGTTCCACGGGATCCCGCCCGCGGACCAGGCACTCGGCTGCCTCGACTGCCATGGGCCGGACGGCCGCCTGGACTGGAAGAAGCTCGGCTACGACGGCGATCCGCTCGACGCACTGCTCGACCGCGCGGCCGGCACTGCGCACCGGCCCGTCGCGTCCCACTGAACGACGCACGCGCGCCTGCGACCGGGCGGGGCGGCCGCCCCGCCCGGTCTGCATCTGCCGATCGTCGTCGCGGGCCGGTCAGGCGTGTCGCTCGAACCACGGCCCGGGAGTCGAGAGCAGCGGGCCGAATCGCTCGGGATCGAGAGCGAACTGCTCGCGCGCCCTGCCGAAGACCGGGGCGCTCTCGACCAGCGCGCCGGTCGGGAACGCACAGGCGCTCGAGGCCGCCAGCGGCATCTCGTTGAAGCGCAGCGCACTGCGGACCTTCAGGCTGTTGGGAGACGCGGACAGTTCGTGGAATCGCAGCATCGTCGAGGCCCTCCGCGGCGCCCGCTCAGAACGCCTCGAGATCGCGGCGCTCGAGCCGCTGACGTCGCCGTTCGGCGGCGCGCTCGGCGCGGCGCCGCTCGTCTTCGGTATCGCACTCCAGCGGCGGGACGGTCACCGGTCGTCCGTGCTCGTCGATGGCGACCATCGTGATCCGGGCCAGGCAGGTGGTCTCGCGCTCGCCGCGTTCGGGGTGTTCCGCCTCGACGGTGACCTGGATCTCCATCGAGGTCCGGAACGTCGCCGTCACTTCGCCGGTCAGGATGACGAAGTAACGGCTCTTGACCGGGCGCAGGAAGTCGACGCGGTCGAACGAGGCGGTGACGACCGGCTGGCGGCAGTGCCGGATCGCGGCGACCGCGGCGCACTTGTCGGCCAGGGCCAGCAGGCGTCCACCGAAGATCGTTCCGTAGTTGTTGGTGTCCGCCGGCAGCACGATCTCGGTCATCACGACGCGCGAGGCGGCGGGCGTACGCCGTGTCGGACTCACGTCTGCTCCTTTCCGTCCGGGCGCTGCCGGGCTTCGAGCGCCTCGAGCCGCGCGACGATGTCGCCGAGCGCCATGGCCACCGGATCGGAGATCCGCTCGTGGTGCAGCGTGATCCGCTCGGCTTCCACCGGATCGCGGCGCCGCACCTCGCGGGCCGGAATGCCGACCACCGTCGCCCCGGCCGGCACGTCTGAGATCACCACCGAGTTGGCGCCGACCCGCGCGCCGTGGCCGATCGTGATCGGTCCGAGCACCTTGGCCCCTGCGCCGAGCACCACGTGGTCCCGGATCGTCGGGTGCCGCTTGCCCTGCTCGAGGCTGACGCCTCCCAGAGTCACCCCCTGGTAGAGCACGCAGTCGTCACCGATCTCCGCCGTCTCGCCGATCACCACGCCCGCGCCGTGGTCGATGAACACGCGCCGGCCGATGCGCGCTCCCGGGTGGATCTCGACGCCCGAGAGGAACCGCATGGTGTGCGAGACCAGCCGTGCGGCGAACCGCAGCCCGCGCCGCCAGAGACCGTGGGCCAGCCGGTGGCCCCACAGGGCGTGGAGCCCCGGATAGCAGAACAGCACCTCGAGCCGCGACTTCGCGGCAGGATCGCGCTGGAAGACGATCGCGAAGTCTTCCCTGAACCGTTGCCACGATGACGCCATCCGCAGAGCCTCGTGCTGGGGTAACGTACAGGACCGTAGCAGAAGCCGGGCCTCCCGTCGCGGGGGCGGCGAGCGGAGACGGGCGTGCGCCGACGTGTCTGGATTGCGCTGGGGGCGATCGCCCTGCTGGTGCCGGGAGCGTGGTTCGGCGCCGGGGCGATGCTCGGCGTCGACCGCCACCGGACCGCCGTGGCGGAGCTGCTCGCGGAGACCACCGGCTGGCATGCGAAGGTCGGACCTCTCTCGCTCGCGCTGGCGCCGGGGGCGGTGATCGCCCTCGACGGGCTCGAGCTGAGCGACGCACGGGGCGCCTCCCGGCTCTCCGCCGGGCGCGCCGTGCTGCGTGCGCGCCTCGCACCGCTCGTCGGCCGGCGGCTCGAGATCCGCGAGATCGAGATCCTGCGGCCGGTGATCCGGCTCGGCCGGCAGGGCGGGCGGCTCGGCCTGCCGCCACTGGCCGCCGTCGCGCGTGCCGCGAAGGGCGGCGGCGCGGCGCGGCTGCTCGAACTCCGCGTCCGGGGTGGTCGCGTCGCGGGGCCCGACGACGGCGGCGCGTCGCCCGTCGCACTGTCCGACCTCTCGCTGGTCTTCGTGCCGGCCACCGGTCGGCTCTGGGGCAGCGGACGAGTGGAAGGGGGCGGTCACGTGCGCTGGCTCGGCAAGGCCGGCGATCGTCTCGAGATCGAGTTCGACGGCGTCGACGCCGCGCTCGTCGCGGACCGGTTCGACCTCGCGCCGCCAGGGATCGCAGGCCGGGTCTCCGGCAGGGCGGTGCTGGGGTCGACCGGGCGGCTCGACGTCGAGGCCCTGCTGACGGAACTCGCGGGACCGGGCGGCCCGTGGCCGGACGTGACGCTCGCGCTCGGCATCGAGCCGGCAGGGGCCGACGGGCGCCCGCTCGAAGGAACGGCGGGACTCGGCGACGTCGAACTCGCGGTCTCGGGCGTCCTTGGCGGCCGGTCGCGGCTGACGCTCGTCACCCGCGACGCGCCGACCGGGGCCGCCGTGCCGCTGCTCGCGCGGCTGGTGTTGCTGCCGCTGGACACCACTGGCGGCGGCAGGCTCGACGGGACGCTCGATCTTCAGGTCGTCCCGGGTGAGGGGGACGCTGCGCCGCGCTTCGTCCGTCGCTGGGAAGTCCGCGCCACGGCGGCCGGCGTCCGCCCCGTGCCCGGGCTGCCGTTGACGGTCACCGGTGCCAGCTTCGATGCCGCCGGGCGCGACGGTTCTCCCGCCGAGGCGCGCGTCGTGGGCCGGCTCGCCGGGGGTCGGATCGACCTGGCGCTGGAAGGGCCGGCCGGCGCACCGGGAGCTCCGGTCACCTGCCGGGGGACTCTCGTCGATGCCGATCTCGACAGCCTGCTCGCGCAGCTCGCCCCCGGCGTGTCCGCGGCGGGCGTGTTTTCCGGGACGCTGCGCGTCGAGGGCCGCGGGACGTGCCGTCCCCGGGCAGCGGACGGCGGGCACGGCGTGCTGCAGGTCACGGTCGACCCGCTCGAGGCTCCCGGATGGGACCTGCTCGCCCCGTGGGGCGCCGCCCTGGCGTCGATCGCGGGCGACGGCCATGTCGACGCGCCGGCGCCACCGGCGCCGGCCACGCGGCTGACGGCCCGGGTTGCGGTGCGCGAGGGAGCGCTCATCCTCGAGGACGTGACGATCACCGCGCAGGACGTGACCGCCCGGGGCGCCGGCCGGTACGACCCGGCCACGCGCCGGCTCGCGCTCGCGCTCGATCTGACGATCGACGGCGCGGCCCGTGCGTGGCTCGACCGGCGCTGGGAGGCGATCTACCGCGCCCCGCGGGCCGGCGTGCGCCGCGTGCTCGTCGTCGAAGGCTCGCCGGGGTCTCCGGCGATGCGCCTCGACGGGTCGCTGCCGGCGCCGCCGCCTTCCGAACCGGATCCCGACGCCGATGCGAGCGCGGACGCCCCGGGCGGGGAGAGACCGTGACGACCTGGCCACGCGTCGAGCCGCTGCGGCTGCGCCTCTACCGCGTTCCGCCCGACAGCCCGTCGGCGAAGGTCGAGATCGTGCTGGCGCTCGCGGGCACGCTCGCTCCGTTGCTGCTGTGGCTCGCTCCGGTGGACCTGCTGGCGCGGTTCGCCGGGAGCTGCACGTTCCATGCGCTCACGGGGCTGCCGTGCCCTTCGTGCGGGACGACGCGCGGGTTCCTCGCGCTGGCCCACGGCGACCTGCTGGCGGCGCTGCGGATGAACCCGCTGCTGTTCGGATTCCTGCTGGCCGTCTGGGCCTGGACTCCCGTGGCATGGATCCTGTGGCTCGGCCGGCTGCCGCGACCGCGGATGGCGCTCGGTGGCCGCGGCTCGCGTCTCGTGATCGCGCTGGCGCTGGTGCTGGCGCTGGCGGCGAACTGGGCGTTCCTGGTGGTTGACGGCCGATGACGAACCGGGTGCGAGACCCCCAGCGACCGGCGCCGCGGCTCGTGGCGTTCGACGTCGACGGCACGCTCGTCCGTCATCCGGAGGGCAAGACGGTCTGGCAGCTCCTCAACCGCCGGTTCCTCGACGGCGACGCGGTCAACGGCGCGCGGTTCGAGGCGTTCCGGGCCGGCAGGATCTCGTACGCGGAGTGGGTGGCGCTCGATGTCGGGGACTGGGTCGCGCGCGACGTCCGCCGTCACCAGCTCGAGGCGGTGATCCGCAGCGAACTCGAGCCGATGCCCGGCGCGCGCGAGACCGTCGCGGCCCTGCGGGAGCGCGGGCTCGCCGTGGCGGTGATCTCGGGGACGATCGACCTGACGCTGTCGGTGCTGCTTTCCGGCGTGCCGTTCGACCGCGTGTTCGCCAACCGGTTGTGGTTCGACGATGCGGGACGGATCACGCGCTGGGAGGCGACGCCCTATGACGTCACGGGCAAACCGGCGGCGCTCGAGCGGCTGGCACGCGAACTCCACGTCCCGCTCGAGGCGACCGCCTACGTCGGCGACGCGTGGAACGACCTCGGCGTGCTCGAGGCGGCCGGACTCGGGATCGCGTTCCATCCCAAGGGGGACGACGTGCGGGCCGCAGCGGACGTCGTGATCGAGGACGGCCCGTTGACCGGCGTGCTCGACGTCATCGCCGCGGGGAGGGAACGATGAGCGAGGAGCAGGCGAAGCTCGTCTCGTCGCGCCGGGTCTACGAGGGCCGGCTGCTGCGCGTCGATCTCGACGTGGTCGATCTGCCGGGCGGTCGCCGCGCGATCCTCGAGACGATCCGCCATCCCGGAGCCGCCGCGGCGCTGCCGTTTCTGGAGGACGGCTCGGTGATCCTCGTCCGGCAGTACCGGCACGCCGTCGGGGGAACGATCCTCGAGATCCCGGCCGGCAAGCTCGACCGTCCTGGCGAGCCGCCGGACCGTTGCGCGGCGCGCGAGGTCGAGGAGGAAGTCGGCGTGCGCCCCGGACGGCTGGTCCCGCTCGGCTCGATCCTGACCACGCCGGGCTTCACGGACGAGGTGATCTGGCTGTTCGAGGCCCATGACCTGGTGCCGACGGCCACCGCCCACGAAGCCGACGAGGTGATCGAGCCGGTGACGATGCCGTTCGACGAGGCGGTCGCGGCGGTCGGCGACGGGCGGATCCGCGACGCCAAGTCGGTGGCGACGATTCTCGCCGCCGCCCTCAGGCGTCGCTGACCCGCGGGACGGGGGGGGCTCCCTCCTCGAGCCGGTGCATCAGCGCCGCGCCGATCGAGTCGCTCCAGACGTTGACGGTCGTGCGCATCATGTCCAGCGGGCGGTCGACCGCCAGCAGCAGCAGGGCCCCCTCGAGGGGAAGGTCGAGCGCGGTCAGGATGATCGTCATCATCACGAGCCCCGCCGAGGGGATCCCGGCGGCGCCGATCGAGGCGAGCAGCGCGGTGACGACGACGATCAACTGGCGGGTCAGCGTGAGTTCGTAGCCGGCACTCGAGGCGTAGTACTGGGCGAGGAAGATCGTCGCCACGCACTCGTAGAGCGCGGTCCCGTCCATGTTGATCGTCGCCCCGAGCGGCAGCACGAAGGAGGCCGTCCGGTTGCCGACGCCGCCGCGCTCCTCGGCGGTCTCCAGCGTCACGGGCAGGGTCGCGCTCGAGGACGACGTCGAGAACGCCGTCAGCAGGGCGGGGGCGATCGCCCCGGCCCAGCGCACCGGGCGCACGCCGGCCGCGAGCCGCGCGACGATCGGAAGCGTGATCACGGCGTGGATCACCAGCGCCAGCGCCACGGTCAGCACGTAGAGCGCCAGGTCGCCGAAGACGCGCAGTTCGGCGCGGGCGGCGACGCGCAGGATCAGCGCGAAGACCGCGATCGGCAGCAGCGAGAGCACCATCAGCGCCAGGCGCGTGAACAGGTGGAATCCGGCATCGAACAGCCGCGTCAGCACGTTGCGGCGCTCCGGGTCGAGCCGGGTCAGCGCGAAGCCGAGCAGCAGCGAGAACGTGATGATCGGCAGCATGTCGAGCCGGGCCAGCGCGCCGAAGATGTTGTCCGGAACGAGCCCGACGATCATCTCGCGCAGGCCGATCGCGCCACCCGGCAGCGTTCCAGGATGCTCGGCCATCTGCAGCCGCGCGCCGCGCCCCGGGCCGATCAGGTTGACGAGCACCAGCCCGGTGAGCACGGCGAGCAGACTGGTGACCATGTAGTACGCGAATGTGCGGGCGCCGAGCCGGCCGAGCCGCCGCGGATCGGCGATCGAGGCGACGCCGGCGACGAGCGAGAACAGCACCAGGGGGGCGACGAGCATCTTGAGCAGTCGCAGGAAGATGCTTGCGACGAGGTCCGCGGTGGCGAGCGTGCCGGAGACGAATCCCGGCACCGTCCCGGCGATCGGGCCCGACGGGTTGAGGGCGAACCCGCAGACGGCGCCCAGTGCCAGCGCGCCGAGAGCCGTCCAGGGGGACTGCCACCAGCCGCGGCGCTCAGGAGCCACCCGCGCCTCCGGTCTCCCCGATGGCCGGCTCCGGTTGCGGAGGCGAGGGCTGCTCTCCGGTGGTCTGCGGGCCGGAGGATGGCGGCGTGGCCTCCTCGAAGTCGACCGTGCGGCCCCAGGCGTCGGTCGGTACCCAGGTCGGATCGATCACCGGGACGATCCACGTCACCGGACTCCAGTTGCGCAGGTCCTGGCCCGGCGGCCACGCCGGCGTCGGCTCCCAGGCCGGATCGATCGCCGGCTGGATCCAGCGTGCCGGCGGCCGCGGGTATCCGGCCGGCCACGGAGACGGCGGGGAAAACCCCTCGCGCGGCGTCCATCGGGCGTGCTCCGGGAGCGGTCCGCCGGCCGGCTGCGGGGGGCGGCCGAACGCCTGACCCTGCTCGAAGGCGGTCGGGCCGATCACGCGGGTCTCCGGGCCGAGGTCGGGCGGAATCCGCGGTCCGACGAACGGCGCGCCGGGCGGGTCGAAGTCGGGCTCCCCGGCCGGCGGTTCCGGTGCCGGACGCGCCGCGGGCGGCGCCGGCTCGCGCTGGATCTTCACGCGCGGTGCGGCGGGATGGTCCGGGCGCGGGGCGAGAGGGGTCACCCCCTCGGGAAACGCGCGCGGATCGACGGGAGCGGGTGCGCCGGGCGGCCTGCGCACCGTCACGCCGGGCGACGGCTGGTCCGGGACGGCCTGGCTCGCCCCGGGCGCGGCCTGCGGCGCTTCCGGTTCCTCCGCGAGCAGGAAGCCCGGACCGAGCGCCATCGCGAGCCACAGCGTCGGCAGGAGGCGACCGGTCCGTACCATGCCTCCAGTCTACCGCGCGTTGGCGCCGCAGCCGATCCGCCGTAACGTACGCCCGATGAGAAGACGACACCTCGAGCCCCTGCACCGGCCCGGCGCGCTGGCCGCCACGCTGCTGCTGTTCGCGGCGTGCGGCGGCGGCGAGGAGCCGCGGGCGCCCTCCGCCGGCGCCGCGTCGGCGCCGACGATCCTGCTCGTCACGATCGACACGCTGCGGGCCGATCGCGTCGGCTGCTACGGACGCGACGATGCCGGCACGCCGCGCCTCGACGGCCTGGCGGCCGGCGGCGTGCTGTTCTCCGAGGCGCAGACGACCTCTCCGCTGACGCTGCCGGCGCACGCGTCGATCCTGACCGGCCTGACCGTCCCGGCCCACGGCGTGGCGAACAATGGCACGTACCGGCTGCCCGACACGATCCCGACCCTCGCCGAGCGGCTGGCCGCGGAGGGCTGGGCCACCGGGGCGTTCGTCTCCGCTCCCGTCCTCGCCGCCCGCTACGGCCTGGCCCGGGGCTTCGCGGTCTACGACGACCACGTTCCGCGGCCGAAGCAGGCGCAGGGCCTCGTCGTGCACTACCCCGAGCGCTCCGGCCAGGAGACCGCCCGCCGGGCGCTCGCCTTCCTGGCGTCGCAGCCGGAAGACCGTCCGGTCCTGCTGTGGGTCCATCTCTGGGAGCCGCACGTCCCGTACCGGCCGCCGGCCGACCTCGCCGCCCGCTTCGGTGGCGACCGCTACCAGGGAGAGGTCGCCGCCGCGGACCGGGTCGTCGGGCGCCTGCTCGACGAGATCGCCGGGCTGGGAAGGGCGGAACGGCTGCTCGTCACCGTGACCTCCGATCACGGCGAGGGGCTCGGCGAGCACGGCGAGCCGACGCACGGCGTGTTCCTCTACCAGGCGACGATGCGGGTGCCGTGGATCGTCCATGGGCCGGCCTGGGGGGTCCGGAAGGGGGTGCGCTTCGACGTTCCGGTCAGCGTGGCCGACATGATGCCGACCCTGCTCGATCTCGCCGGCCTCGCGCCGATTCCCGAGACCGACGGGCTCTCCCTCGCACCGCTGCTCCGGGGCGAGGGACCGGCGCCCGACCGCGCCGGCGTGTT
>JAJRXN010000515.1 GCA_024276295.1 Acidobacteriota bacterium | reverse complement strand
GCGCCGCTGCTGCTCGTCGGGGTCAGCGCGATGGTGCTCTCCCTCGCCGACGGCCTGCTGCGCCGCCGGACCACGCGCGCCATCACCGTGTACGCCGCGGGGTCGGTTCCCGCCGCGCTGCTCGCCACGTTCGTCGTCCGGACGCTGGTCTCGCGCTCGACGCCCGGCCCGCTCGACTTCACGCTCGGCTCGGTGCTCGCCGGCCTGCTCTACGGCGTGGTCGTCCACCTCGTCGAGACGCGGCTGGTCGACCGCCCGTGCCCGGAAAGAGCGCGACGCCGGATGGGCGTCGGCCTCGCGCCGCCGGTGCAGGTGGCGGTCACCGCCTGCGCCGCCGGGCTGCTGGCCTCGAGCTGGACGCTGCATCCGCTGCTGCTCGTCGTCGCCGCGATCCCGCTGACGCTGCTGCTGCTGGTGGTGATCCGTCTCGAGTCGGACCACCGCGCCCTGGCGCTGAGCCGCGCGGAACTGGCGCGGATCGAATCGCGCCTGGTCCGCTCGGAAAAGCTCTCCGCGCTCGGCCAGCTCGCCTCGGCGGTGGCGCACGAGCTGAACAACCCGCTGGCCTCCGTGATCGCCGCGGCCGAGCTGCTCGAGGCCGGCGGCGACGAGGCGACGCGGCGGAAGCTCCGCGGACGGATCCTGCGCGAGGCGCGCCGGGCGTCGCTGATCGTCTCGGAACTGCTCGCGTTCTCGCGCGACCGCAAGCCGCGCCGCGGCCCGTGCTCTCCCGCACGGATCGTCGCCGAAGTCGTGCAGCTCCGCGAGGAGGAGTGCCGGCGTCACGGCATCCGGCTGACGACCGACGTCGAGCCGGAGATGCCGACGGTCGTCGCGGACTGCCACCAGCTCGTTCAGCTCCTGCTCAATCTGGTCACCAACGCCGAGCACGCGATCCGCTCGAGCGGACGCGGCGGGGAGATCGCGCTGCGCGCCCATCGCAACGGCCGGACGATCGTGTTGTCCGTCTCGGACGACGGCCCCGGCATTCCACGCGAGATCGCCGAGCGGGTGTTCGATCCGTTCTTCACGACCAAGAAGCCCGGTGAAGGAACCGGCCTCGGCCTGTCGATCTGCGCGGGCATCGCGCAGGAACACGGCGGAACGATCGACCTCGTCTCCCGTCCGGAGCGGGGAACGCTGCTCACGGTCCGCCTGCCACTGGTCGAGGCCGCCGCGGACGACGTCGTACCGCCGGAGGCGGCCGCGACGACGGCCCCGACCGCGCCGCTCGGCGCGGGGCTCCGTGCGCTGGTCGCCGACGACGAGGAAGGCGTGCGCGAGGTGCTCGCCGAGGCGCTCTCACGCTGGGGCTTCGAGGTCGTCACCGCCGACTCGGTCCCGCAGGCGCTCTCCGCGCTCTCGCGGGCACGCTTCGATCTCGGCCTGGTCGACCGGCAGATGCCGGGAGGCGGTGGTGTCGAGATGATCCGCCGTGCAGAGGCGGCCGGCTGCGCGCCGCGGGCGGTGATCTTCGTCTCCGGCGAGATCGGTCCGGCCGGCGAGACCGGGGAGCGGCCGGTTCTGGCCAAGCCCTTCACCCTCGACAGGCTGCGCGAGGAGATCGATTCGGTGCTGGCGGGTCAGCGGACGGAGGTGCCGAGCGCCGTCTGAGCCGGACCCTCGTCCGGCGTGACCTGCTCGAGCGCCTGTTCGAGCGCCCGGGCCTGCTCGACGAACTCCCCTTCGGAGTACTCGGCGAGCATCCGCTCGAGGCTCGCCCGGGCGTTCTCGAGATCGCCGACCGCACGGTACGCCTGGGCCAGCCGCAGCATGCCCTGCTCGCGGCGCATCGAGCCGGGATAGCGGTCGATCATGTACGTCAGCCGGCGGATCGCCCCCGCATAGCGTTCCTTCTCGAAGTAGAACTCAGCGACCTTCCACTCGTGCTCGGCCAGCCGCGTCTGGACCTTGGCGAGCATCTCGCGGGCCGGCTGCCGCCACGGACTGTCGGGAGGCAGGTCGCGGATCATCGCCTCGAAGTGGCCGAGAGCCCGCACCGAGTACTCCTGGTCGTTCTCCGGGTTCTCAGCCTGCCGGAACAGGCAGACGCCGACCATGTACCGCGCGCGGTCGGCTTCCGGATGCGTGGGAAAGAAGCTCAGGAACTGCTCGTAGCGGTTCTGCGCCTCGATCGTGTTGACGGTCCCGCCCTGGTAGAAGTAGGCGTCCGCGAGCGCGAGCTTGACCAGCGGATCGAGCGTCTCGGAAACCGGCGAGAGCAGTCCGACGTCTCCGAGCAGTTCGATCGCCTTGAGAAACTGCCGCTTGGCGATCCGCTCGCGCGCCATGCGATACAGCAGCTCGTTGTCGTCGACCAGCTCACGGTTCCGCGCACAGCCGGTGACGGCGACAAGCGCCAGCAGCGCGACGAGGAGGACCGAAAGGGAGCTGCGCATCACTGTTCCTGCCACCCGCCCGGAGCGAGCCATCCGGAGAGCATCTCGCGCACGTCGGCCGGAATGCGACGCGGCCTGCCGTCCCGGCCGCACGAGGCGTGCTCGGTGAAACCGCGCACCAGCTCGCCGGCACCCTCCGGGCCCTCGATACGGCACAAGAACCTCACGCGAACGCCACCGACCGCGGCGACGACGGTGCGGACGGTCAGCAGCTCGTCGTAGCGGGCCGGGGCACGGAACCGCGCGCCGAGTTCGATCACCGGAAACATCAGCCCCCGCTCGTCCTCGAGCCGGGCGTACGTCAGCCCCGCGGCGCGCATCAGCTCGGTCCGTCCGATCTCGAACCAGATCGGATAGCGGCCGTGATGCACGAACCCCATCCGGTCGACGTCCGGATAGCCGACCCGCACGATCTCGCGGTGCTCCCTCACGCGAGCCCCCGCCCGGCGGCCTCGCGCAGCTCCCGGACCGCCGCGATCGGATCGGCCTGGCCGAACACCGCGCTGCCGGCGACCAGCGAGCGGGCACCGGCCCGGACGACCTGCGCCGCGTTCGCCGGCCCGATCCCGCCGTCGATCTGGATCCGCGCCGACGAGCCGCGCTCGGCGATCCAGCCGGCGACGCGCTCGACGCGGGCCACCGCCCGCGCGATGAACGACTGGCCGCCGAAGCCGGGATCGACCGACATCACGAGCACGAGGTCGACGTCGTCGAGCAGGTCGACCACGGTCTCGAGCGGCGTCGCCGGGTTGACCGCGACGCCGGCCTCGACACCCCGCTCCCGGATCGCCGCGACGGCGCGATGGACATGGGCCGTCGCCTCGACGTGGACCGTGATCCTCCGGGCGCCGGCGTCGGCGAACTGCGGGACCCACCGCTCGGGCGCCTCGATCATCAGGTGGCAGTCGAGCGGCAGCGCCGTCGCGCGGGACAGGGCCGCGACGACGGGAGGGCCGATCGTCAGGTTCGGCACGAAGTGTCCGTCCATCACGTCCACGTGGACGACGTCCGCACCGCCCGCCTCGATCCGGGCCAGTTCCTCGGCCAGGCGCGCGAAGTCGGCGCTGAGAATCGAGGGCGCGATCTCGATCATGGGCGGCTCTCCATCTCGTAGAGGAAGGCGGGACGGGTGACGACCGAGAGCCGGTCGCCGGCCGTGACGCGGTGGCCCGGCCGGGGCCACTGCGAGGTGATCGTGTCGGTCGCCGCCGATTCGTCCGGCGAGCCGGCCCGGCGCGCCCGGATGCGCCGGAATCCGCTCCGCTCGAGCCGCTCCCGCACGTCACCCCACGTGCGCCCGACGAGTTCCGGCATCACGAAGGCCCGCTCGGGCGGACCGGAACTCAGCAGCAGCGCCACCTGGTCGCCCGGATAGCCCTCGGTCCCGGGCGGCGGGTCCTGGGCGATCACGCGGCCGATCGGGACGGTGGCGCTCGGCACGTTCGCCGTGTGCCGCAGGCGCAGGCCGGCGGCCCGCAGGGCGAGCTGGGCCCCGCGCACGCTCATCCCGGTCACCTGCGGGACGACCGCCCGCGCCGGGCCGAGACTGAGCACCAGCCGGACCGGACGGCCCCGCTTGGTGCGGGTCCCGGCGAGCGGAAACTGCTCGAGCACCTTGCCGGCCGGCACGTTGGCGTCGTGCCGCGAACCGGTGACCATCACCTCGAGACCCTGCGCGGCGAGTTCGGCGCGAGCCTCCTCCCCGTCGAGGTCGACGACATCGGGAACGACGAGTTCCGGCCGCGACACCGCGGCGCGGAGCGTGAAGTAGACCCCCGTCGCGAACGCGAGCCCGAGCGTCCCCGTGACGAGCAGGCCGATCCCGAGGCCGCGCCCGAGGCGCACCAGCAGACGCCGCACGAAAGGGGGGAGCGACGCGGGAGTCCCAGGTCGTGAGTTCGGCTCGGACATCGTTTCCGATCAGTCGTCCGGAGCGGCGGAACGCACCGCCCGCGGGCGGCGCGGATGATATCAGCCGGCATCGGCGTCTGCTGCCGGCTCCCGCCGGCGCCGGACCAGGCGGGCCGCCTGGAAGCCCTCCCACGCGCCGCGATCGGGGCGCAGGAGTACGCATCGCGGATCCCGCGGATCGGCGACCTCGGCGCCGGCGGGGCCGAGCGCCGCCGGTGCGTCGTCGAGGTCGAACTCGTCGTGCCGCGCGAGAAAGTCCATCACCTGTCCGAAGCCCTCCTCGGGCTCGAGGCTGCAGACGGCGTAGACGAGCACGCCTCCGGAAGCGACCAGCTCCGAGGCGGCCTCGAGCAGCCGCCGCTGCAGGTCCGCGACGCGCTCGATCCCCCCGGACGTGATCCGCAGCCGCCGCTCCGGCCGGCGCCGCAGCGTCCCGGTCCCGGAGCACGGAGCATCGAGCATCACGGAAGCGAACGACCGGGCGGCGAGCGGCGGGCGGGTCGCGTCGGCCCGCGCCAGGGCGACGGTCCGGCCGAGTCCCCACTCGTGCAGGCGACGGGCAAGCGCCCGGACGCGCCCGGCGTGGCGTTCGAGCGCGACGAGGGGCCCGTTCCGGCCGTGGGCCAGCAGCAGCGTCTTGCCCCCGGGCGCCGCGGTCAGGTCCGCGCAGCGCCCGGGCGGTCCGGAGACGGCCAGCCGGGCGACGACCGCCGCCCCCTCGTCGACCGCCACGGCGCGGGCCTCCGGTCCGGTGGCCGGGGCGCCGCGTCCGGCATGGGCTCCCCCCGGAACCAGCGCCGAGCGTCGTGCGGCATCCGAACCGTGACCGGCCCCCGCCGGCGACCGGCCGGCCCAGCGCTCGAGGTCGACGACGAACGGCCGCGCCGGCCGGGTGCTCGCGGCGGCGATCGCGCGCGCGGCCTCGGGGCCGAAGGTCCGCCCCCAGCGCTCGACCAGCCAGTCCGGGACGGTCCGCACCGGATCGAGCACCGGGACGCCCTCGCGGAACAGCCGCCGCAGGCGGGCGTTGACCCGCCCCGCCCGGCGGCGGTCCCCCGCGCCGGCCAGGGCGCCGACGACGCTGCTGACGGCGATCGGAACCGGCAGCTCGAGCACCGCGGCCTGCGTGACGGCCAGCCGCAGCGCGCAGCGCTCGGTCGCCGGCAGTGCGGCGGCATCGAGCAACGGATCGATGGCGAGCTGCCAACGCAGCGTCGTGTAGACGAGCCGGGTCAGCAGCGCGCGGTCCCGCGGATCCGCCAGCCGCGCCGCCGCCGCACGCACGAGCCGGTCCGACCAGGCGCCCTGCTCGATCCGGACGAGCGCGGTGATGGCGGCCCGCCGGACCGCCGTGCCGGCACCCAGGCGAGCGTCAGGCATCGTCCGGGGTGCGCAGCCGCTCGCCGATCCGGAGCTGGCGTCCGCGGAGCGCGTCGACCGCGCGCATCGCCCGGCGCGCCGCGGGCTGCACCTCGTGCAGCGCGAGGACCGTCCCCCCTCCGCAGGCGACGAACACCGCGTCCCGGTCGGCGTCGAGCACGGTTCCCGGGGGGGAGTCCGTGCGCCGCCCGCCGGCCGGGCGCACCCCCCGCAGCCGCAGCCGGCCGGCTTCCGACTCGCAGACGACCGGCGGCCAGGCCGCGAAGGCGCGGACCTGCCGGTCGATCCGCACCGCCTCGTGCGACCAGTCGACGAGCCCCATCGCCCGCGTCAGCGGGGGCGCGAGGCTGGTGCGCGACTCGTCCTGGGGTGTCGCCTCGAGCGTCCCTGCCCCGACCCGCTCGAGCGTCTCGACCAGGAGTCCGGCGCCAAGCGCCGCCAGCCGCTCGCCAAGCGCGGGGGCGGTCTCGTCGGGGCCGATCGGCGTGCCGCGCTGGAGCAGGATCGGTCCGGTGTCGAGCCCGCGGTCCATCCGCATCGTCGTCACGCCGGTCTCGGCATCCCCGGCGAGGATCGCCCACTGCACCGGGCTGGCTCCCCGGTGCCGCGGGAGCAACGAGAAGTGGACGTTGATCGCTCCGAAGCGGGGCGCGTCGAGCAGGCGGCCGGGGAGGATCCTGCCGTAGGCCACGACGACCAGCGCCTCGGGTGCGGTCGCGAGGATCGCCTCCCGGGGGGCGCGTCCCCGGAGCGTCGGCGGCTGGAGCACGGCACCGATCCCGAGCCGCCCGGCGGCGACACGCACCGGCGGCGGCTGCGGCCGGCGGGACCGGCCGCGCGGCGCATCGGGCGCGGTGACCACCGCGGCGACCTCGTGGCCGGCCGAGACCACCGCCTCGAGGGCGGGGACCGCCCAGTCGGGAGTCCCGAAGAAGACGAGCCGCACGGTTCCTCCCTGCCGCCGGGCGACCCCGAAAAAGGTCAGCCGGCGAGGACCTGCTCGGGCCACTCGCCGCTGCGGCGGAGCTTCTCGATCTTCCGGCGCGCCAGCCGGCGCTTGAGCGGACTCATCCGGTCGAGGAACACGATCCCGTCGAGGTGGTCGACTTCGTGGCAGACCGCCCGGGCGACGAGGTCCTCGGCGGTCTCCTCGAGCGGACGGCCCTCGAGATCGACCGCCGAGAAGCGGATCCACCGGGGCCGTTCGATCACCTCGAAGAACCCGGGAAACGACAGGCAGCCCTCCTCGCCGGTCTGGCTGCCCCGCCGCTCGAGGATCCTTGGATTGACGTACACCCGGATGGCCTCCGGGTCCTCCCCGCCCGACAGGTCGAGGATGAACAGGCGCCGGCGGTCGGCGACCTGGTTCGCGGCCAGGCCGATGCCGTGGTCGGCGTGCATCGTCTCCACCATGTCGGCCACCAGCCGGCGCAGGTCGTCGTCGAAGACGGTGACCTCGTCGGTCGGCGCCAGCAGCGCCGGGTGCGGGTAGACGACGATCGGTCGAATCGGCATCCGGGAACTCTCCTGCGCAGGGACCGCAGGCCTCCTGCCCGGGGAAGGTAGCACGCGGATTCGCCGGCGCTCCAGTCGGCCCCGGACCGACCTCGCCGGAGGACGACCGTCCCCCGCCGAGGACGCCCCGGGAGACCACCGATGGCGTCGTGAGCGGCAAGGTGCTGAAAAAAGGGGCTCTTCCGCGCGACGTCCTCCGCCGGAAACCGGTACGAGTCTTGCTTGAAACCTGGCTGGACGGACACCGCCCGGCCCGCGGGCCGAGACGGGAGACGAGGCAGCACGATGTTCAACCACGACAAGCCGGCCCACCCCGGCAGCAGGCTCACAGCGGTGCTGGTCGCCTGGCTGCTCTTCGCTCCGGCGCTGGCCCAGGCCCCCCGCGAGGGCCCCGCGCCTTCCGGCCAGGACCTCGAGTTCGCCTCGTTCTTCGAGCAGGCCGAGGTCGAGCCGGTCCCGGCGTTCGCCCGCGTCCGCTACGAGGAAGGCGGGGTCCGCATTCTGCGCGCCGACGGCAGCTCCGAGCAGGTCGGCTTCAACGCGCCGGTCTATCCCGGCGACCGGATCGAGACCGGCGGGACGCAGCGCGCCGAACTCCAGCTTCCGGACGGCACGCTGGTGCGAGTCGACCGCCTGACCTCGCTGGAGATCGCCTCGCTCGCCGACCCGTCCACCGGTTCGTCGCCGCTGACCGTCATCCGCCTCGAGCGGGGCAACCTGCAGTCGGACGTGCCCCGGCCCCGGGGCGGTGAGGCATTCCGCATCGACACGCCCTCGGCCTCGGTCTACCCGGTCGAGCCCTCGGCGTTCCGGGTCGACGTCGGCGCCCATGACGTGGTCAAGGTCTCGGTCGAGTTCGGTCGTGTCGAGGTCGCCGGCGAGGGGGGATCGCGGATCGCCTACGGCGGCGAGCGCCTTCGCGTGATGCCCGGCCGGAGCCCCGGCCGGCCCTATGCCTACAACGCCCTGATCCGCGACCGCTTCGACGACTGGGTCCAGCGGCGCGACGACGTCTACCGGATGCGCGCGGCGCGCGGCCCCGAATACGAGGCGCTTCCCGACGAGGTCCGGCCGTACTACGGCGAGCTGTCCGAAAACGGCCGCTGGGTCTACCTCGACGATCTGGGCTGGGCCTGGGTGCCGAGCACGGACGACGACTGGGCGCCCTACACGCGCGGCTACTGGGACGACGGTCCTCACGGCCCGGTCTGGGTCTCGGTGGAGAGCTGGGGATGGCCGGTCTACCGCTATGGCCG
>JAJRXN010000061.1 GCA_024276295.1 Acidobacteriota bacterium | reverse complement strand
CCCCCCGCCCGCTGAGGCCGCTATCCCGCTTCCTGCACGTTCTTTCGCTCGTCGCGTTCCGCCGCCCGCGGGTACCGCCGCGTCCGGGCGGACCCTATGTTTCCGTCGAGCGGATGCCATGACCGACCGACGCATCGACGATGAAGGCCCGCCCGGGCAGGAGGCCTCCTCCCGGGGGAGCCGTGCCGTGCTCACGACGGGACCGATCCGTCTCGACGCGGAGGCCCGCACGCTGTTCGACGCGGCGGCCGACGAGGGGGTCTTCCTGCTCGACGAGGGCGTGATCGCCGGCTGCAACGACGCCGCCTGCCGCATCTTCGGCGCGACGCGGGAACAGATCGTCGGCAGCACGCCCGCCGCGTTCTCTCCGGAACGGCAGCCGGACGGCCGCCTCTCCGTCGAGGCCGCCGCGGAGAGGATCGCCGACGCGATGGCCGGCAACGCCCCGCGCTTCCGCTGGCGGCACAGGAGGGCCGACGGCGCCGAGTTCGACGCGCAGATCGCACTCAAGCTGATTCGGCTCGACGGCCGGAATCTGGTCTACGGCTCGATCCACGACATCAGCGAGCACGTGCGCGTCGAACGGCAGGCGCAGCAGACCGAGACGCTGCTCCGGGCGCTGGCGGAGGCGACCCCCGCCGGGATCGCCTTCACCGATCCCGAGGACCGCTTCACGTACTCGAATCCCGCCCTGGCCCGGATGCTCGGCTATTCCCAGGAGGAGATGCGCGGGATGCGGCTCGAGCAGATCGTCTCGGCCGAGGAGTTCTCGAGACTCCGCGCGATCACCGCCGCGCGCGCCCGGGGCGGCTGGAGTTCGAGCTACGAGGCGCGCCTGCGGCGCCGGGACGGCTCGGAGATCTAGGTGCTGGTCCAGGCGTCTCCGGTCTTCGACGCCTCCGGCCGCTTTACCGGGACCACCGCGGTGATCACCGACGTCACCGAGCGCAAGCGGGTCACCGAGGAGCTGCGGCGCGCCAAGGAGAACGCCGAAGCGGCCACCCGGGCCAAGAGCGCGTTCCTCGCCAACATGAGCCACGAGATCCGGACGCCGCTCAACGGGATCCTCGGCATGGCCGAACTGCTGCTGCAGCTCGAACTGCCCGAGGAGGCGCTCGAGTACGTCCACCTGATCGAAAGCAGCGGCCGCGCTCTGGCCGACCTGGTCAGCGACATCCTCGACTTCTCGAAGATCGAGGCCGACCGGCTCGAGATCGAGACGGTGCCGTTCTCGCTGCCCGACCTGCTCCACGAGGCTGCGGACAGCATGCGGGCGGTGGCGGTACGGAAACGGCTCGGGTTTTCCGTCGAGATCGACCCGGTGGTGCCGGGGCTCGTCGCCGGGGATCCGCACCGCGTGCGGCAGGTGCTGGTCAACCTGCTGGGCAACGCGATCAAGTTCACCGACGCGGGGAGCGTCCGTCTCGTCGTCACCGCCGAACCGGGCGCCGGCGATCACGTCGACGTCCAGCTTCGCGTGATCGACACCGGCTGCGGGATCGCCCCCGACAAGCAGCGGCGGATCTTCGAGGCGTTCACGCAGGCCGATTCCTCGACCACCCGCCGCCACGGCGGCAGCGGCCTCGGGCTGGCGATCGTGCGCGGTCTCGTCGACGCGATGGGGGGCCGGCTGTGGATCGAGAGCACGCCCGGCCGCGGAAGCGTGTTCCACGTGATGCTCCCGTTCCAGTGCGTCCGGGCGGACTGCGGCTCCGAGACCGCCGAACCCGAACGACCGGTCGCGGCGGGGCCGCTCTCCGTTCTGCTCGCCGAGGATCACCCGGTCAACCAGCTCGTCACCCGGAGGATCCTCGAGAACGCCGGCCACCGCGTGACGGTGGTCGCCGACGGAGTCGCCGCGGTCGAGGCGGCCCGCCACGGGGCCTTCGACGTGATCCTGATGGACGTCGAGATGCCGGGGATGAACGGACTCGAGGCGACCCGCGCGATCCGGATGGCGGAACTGGGCACCTTCCACCGCACGCCGATCCTCGCGCTGACCGCACACGCCGTCGTCGGAGACGAGGACGAATGCCTGCGCGCCGGAATGGACGGCTATGTCAGCAAGCCGGTGCGGGCGGACGCCCTCGTCGCGGCGGTCGAGAGCGCCGCGCGGCCCGGCTCAGCGGTCGGCAGCAGGACCTGAACAGCAGGTCGGCGCGAGCGGCTCGGGGGCGGGAGCCGTCTCTTCCCCGTCTCCGGGGGGCGGAGCGGGGGCGACGGCACCGGCACCCCGCAGGACGGCCGGGACCGGTCCGGCCGACGGCCGCGCCTCGACACGCATCGTGGCGATTACGTCCGGCAGGATGCGGATCCGGGCGAAGCCGGCTTCCAGATCGTCGTTCCTGATCTCGAAGCGGTACGTCCCGGCCCGCGGCAGCCGGAACGGCAGCCGGAAACCGGTCGCGCCTTCTTCGACGGATGCATCGAGCGTGTCGACCAGCGCTCCGGTGGCCGCATCGAGGATCCGGACGTGGAAGTCGACCCGGCGGATGCCCATCCGGCCGACGAGGGGACGGTCGAACCGGACGTCGAGCCGACCGTCGAGCGCCCGTCCGAGGCGCGCTTCGACCGAGACCCGCCGGCTCGAGCCGAAGCCGAGCACGCTGGCCCGGATGCGGAACGAGGTCGCGCCGGCGATCCGCGGGAGCAGGAGCGGTGCCGGAGAGGCCGCCAGGCTGGCGGTGGCCGGCGAAGGGGAAGGAACGGCGGGGACGGGACGTTCGGGCGCGGCCGCGAGCAGGCAGGTGCACGAGGCGAGCAGAACGGCGATCGATGCGGCCGGACGCGGCGAAGGTGTCGGCATGGCTGACGGAGCATACAGCAATCGTCGGGCCAGTCATGCTTCCGGTGCTGGCGTGCCGGGCCGTGCCACGCGGTCTCGGGTTCGTTCGGCGCCGGGACTGCGTCCGGATCGCGATGACGAAGCTGCAACCGGCGCGGCGTTCAGACCTCGTCCGGGAACGCGACCACGTCCCGGGCGCCGGGCAGGCCGAGGGCGAGGGCGACGAGGCGATCGACGCCGAGCGCGATCCCGGCAGCCGGCGGCATGCCCTCCTCGAGCGCGGCGAGGAACCGTTCGTCGAGTGGCGGCGCCTCGCGGCCGGCACGCCGGCGGGCCGCGCGGTCCGCCTCGTGCCGCCGGCGCTGCTCGGCCGGGTCGGTCAGCTCGTCGAACGCGTTGGCCAGCTCGATGCCCCCCGCGTAGATCTCGGCCCGCAGGGCGACCGGCCACCCGCCGTCGTCCCGCACGCGGGCCAGGGCCGCCTGGGAGGCGGGATATTCCGAGAGCAGCGTGATCCTCTCCCGCCCGAGCACCGGCTCGACCCGCTCGACGAGCAGCCGGAAGAACAGCGTGTCCCAGTCGTCACCGGCCGCGGTGCGCACGCCGATCGCGTCCAGCGCATCCCGCAGCCTGTCCGTATCGCCCGCCTCGGCGAGATCGATTCCCGTCTCGCGCAGGACGACCTGGCGGACCGTCAGCCGTTCCGGCTCGCGTTCCGGATCGCAGGTTCCGAGCCGCCGGGCGCCGGCGGCGTGCGCCACCTGGCGGATCAGCTCCACCGCCTCGGCGAGGATCGCGTCGAGCGACGCCCCGGGCCGGTACCACTCGAGCATCAGGAACTCGCCGAGGTGCCACGGACCGCGTTCATCGCCCCGCCAGCACGGGGCGAGCTGCCAGATGCGTTCAGCTCCCGCGGCGAGCAGCCGCTTCATGTGCAGTTCGGGGCTGGTGCGCAGCCAGAGGCCGTCTCCGGCCGGCAGTGCGACGAGATGCGGCTCGAGCCCCGGACAGGCGACGCGCGCCGGCGTTTCGACCTCGAGGTAGTCGCGGGCTTCGAAGAAGGCACGGATCTCGCGCAGCAGGCGGGCGCGCCGGGCGAGGATCGGAAGCCTCCGGCGCAGCGCGTCGAGGCTCACCGCTTGACGCGCTCGACGTATTCGCCGGTGCGGGTGTCGATCCGGATCCACTCGCCCTGGTCGACGAACAGCGGGACCTGGACGACGGCGCCGGTCGAAAGGGTCGCAGGCTTCATCGCGTTGGACTTGGTGTCTCCCTTGATGCCCGGCTCGGTCTCGACGATCTGCAGCTCGACGAAGTTCGGCAGATCGATCGACAGCGGCTTGCCGCGGTGGATCAGCATGCTGACCTGCGTGTTCTCGGTCAGAAAGCGCGCCACCTCGCCGATCTGGTCGCGAGGCAGGGCGAGCTGCTCGTAGCTCGCGGTGTCCATGAAGTGGTACTGCCCGTCCGCCTCGTAGAGGAACTCCATCGGCCGTTCCTCGAGTTCGCAGCGGTCGATCCGCTCGCCCGAGCGCCAGGTGCGATCGAGCACCAGCCCGGTGACCAGGCTCTTGAGCCGGCAGCGCGTGAAGGCGTTCCCCTTGCCCGGCTTGACGAACTGGGCTTCCACGACGACGAACGGTTCGCCGTCGATCTCGATCTTCAGACCCTTGCGCAGGTCGCTCGTCTCGTACACGGATCACCTCGCCGTCTGCCGTGCGCGGAGGGCTGCGGCCGGCGCATTATAGGGTTCGTGAATCGGCGTCACCACTCGGGCGCAGGGGCGCTCCCGCTGGCAGAAGTCGCGCAGAGACTGCGAGTTAGCGTCGACAGCGACGTGCTCGCGGCCGCACGCCGGCTGCCGATGCGCTTTCCGCGGATCTACCTCGATCTTCTCGCGGAGTCCGGTGCCGAAGATCTCGTGCGGCGGATCGGATGGCCCGATCCGGAAGAGACGGCGCCCGATCCGGGCGGTCTCGACGATCCGGTCGGCGAGCGCGGCTCGACCGGAAGCCCTCTCGTCCTGCGCAAGTACGCCGATCGCGTGATCCTGCTCGTGACCTCGCGCTGCCATTTCTACTGCCGGTTCTGCTTTCGCAGCGGCATGACGCTCGAGCCGACGCTCGAGGAGATCGAACGGGCGGTGGCGACGATCATCGACCTGGCCCGGACGGGCGTGCGCGAGGTGATCCTCTCGGGCGGCGATCCGTTCGTGCTCTCGGACGCGTTCCTCGCGCAGGTGCTCTCCCTGCTCGGTGGCGTTCCGGGGCTCTCGACGATCCGCGTCCACACGCGGGCACCGGTCCACCAGCCGGACCGGGTGACTCCGGGCCTCGCCAGCCGCCTCGTCGAGGCGAGCCCCGCGCGGGTCTGGGTCGTCCTGCACGTCACGCACCCGGCGGAGCTGCATCGCGGTTTCGACGAGGCCGTCGCGCACCTGCGTCGGGCCGGCATCGGGCTGCTCTCGCAGAGCGTGCTGCTCGCCGGAGTGAACGACGATCCCCTCGTGCTGGCCGCGCTGTTTCGCGGGCTCTACGAGCGCGGCGTCAAGCCGTACTACCTGCACCATCCCGACCGCGTGCGGGGCACGGCACGCTTCGCCCTGCCGATCGAGCGGGGCCGGACGCTCGTCCGGCGGCTGCGGGGGCTCGTTCCCGGGCCGGCGATGCCGGCGTACGTCGTCGATCTGCCGGACGGCAGCGGCAAGGTGCCTGTGGACTGGCTCGAGGCGGACGGGCCGGGGGCATGGCGGGTCGAGCGCCCGGACGGCGGAAGCCTACGTTATGAAGAGAGGCCGGCGGTGCCGATGCCGGAGGAGCCCAGCGCACGATGAACGAACGGCCGACGGCACGCGGAGCCGCTCGTCACGCCGCTCCGGACACGGAGGGGGAGTTCATCACGGCTCCCGTACCGGCCCCCGGACGCCGACCGGCGTCCCGCTCGAGGCTTGCGGCGATCGTCGGCGGGACCGCGCTGCTCGCGTTTCTGGCCGTCACGCTGGCCGGGTGGGCGATCCGCCGGGACGACGTTCCGGCGACCGGCGCGGTCGTCCCTTTCGCCGCCGCGCCCGCACCCGCGGTGCGACGCACCCCGGCGACTCCGGGATGGTACGGCGCGCTCACCGTGCCCGGACGTTCGGCGCAGACCGCGATCCTGCTGCTGCGTCAGCCAGCCGGGGACGCGCAGGAGGCGCTCGAGTTCTCGCTCTGGGCGACGACCTGGCTGGCCCGGGGCCGGGCGGCGCTCGACCCGGCCAGCGCGACGCTGCGACTCGACGGGCGCGTCCGCTTCGTGCGCGAGACGGCCGCATCCGGCCGGACGGCATGGCGTGCCGTGGCGCCCTGGCAGGGAGTGCTCGAGGAGGTTCCACGGTGAACATCGATCTCCGGCACCGCACGCCGGTCGTCGTGCCGCTCTTCCTCGCGCTGACGCTCGGCCTGTTCGCGTCATGCGGAAGGGACGGGCGGCGGGCCGCTTCGGCGGACCGGCCGGAAGGCGCCGCTCCGGCCGGGGTGTCAGGCCGGGCCGCGCAGCCCGCACCGCGCCCGCACGCGGCAGCCGACGCCGCGTTTCTCGCCGCCTACGCCGACGCGTTCGACCGGATCCTCGCGCGACTCGAAAAGCTCGCCCCGGACGTGGCGCCGCCGCGCGATGCCGAAGGACTCGTTCCGCTCGACGCGCGGATCGACGGTCTGCTGACTCGGATCGAGCAGCGCTGTGCCGAACCGGGTGGCCCGCCGGCCGCCGAGGTCGCCCGGCTCGACGAGCTGCAGACCGAACTTTCGGTGCTGCGCCGCCGGCTGGCCGACGCCGAAAAGGCGCGGGAGAAGGAACGGAACCGGCGGCGCGAGGTCGAACGCCGCCTGTCCGTGGTGGAAGCCGAGGCGAGCGGCGCGAAGGCGCGTGCCGGGGAGCTGGCGGCGCTTTCCGAGGCGTTCGTTCTCGCCGCGACCTCCGGCGAACTGCGCGCCCTGGTGCGCGCCGACGTGCTGCGCCGCCGGCTCGGTCTTCGCAGCGACTACGAGATGACCGCCCGGGCGCTGCCGGTCGGCGCCACCGGGCGGACGATCACTGCCGTCGATCCGGCGGCGAAGGTGATCTATCTCGGGCCGAAGGTCACCGCCGCGAAGATCGTCTCGTCGCACCGGGGGTACTCGGAACTCTACGCCATCGAACGTCGTGACGGCCAGCTCGCGATCGTCCTGCGGGATCCGGTCACGTTCTGGCGCATCGGCCGCTACCTGATCGTGCAGGTCGAGGGCTGAGATCCGGACGCGGTCAGTCGCCTGCCAGCAGCGAACGCAGGGCGTCCTTGAGAGCGGCGAGCGTGTACGGCTTCTGCAGATAGACCGGCGGCCTGTCGCCCCGGGCGCGCTCGTCGGACTGCTGCGGGCTGTAGCCGCTCGAGAGGATCACGCGCACGCCGGGGTCGATGTCGACCATCGCACTGAGGACTTCCTCGCCGGTCATCTTCGGCATCAGCAGGTCGAGGATCACGGCCCGGATCCGTTCGCGACGGCTGCGGAACAGGTCCAGCGCCTCGACGCCGTCCGCCGCTTCGAGGACCTCGAAGCCGAGGCGTTCGATCATCCGGCGCGCGACGGACCGGACCGCGAGATCGTCGTCGACGAGCAGGATCGTTCCTTCGCCGGCCCACGTGCCGTCGTCCCGGTCCATGGCCTCCGTGCGGAGTTCGATCGGCTCGTCGGTCAGCGGAAGGAACACCTCGACGGTCGTGCCCCGGCCCACGGAGCTGTCGATCCGGATCGCGCCGTGATGACCGCGCACGATGCCGAGCACCGTGGCCAGGCCGAGACCGCGCCCGCTGACCTTGGTCGAGAAGAACGGATCGAATACCCGCTCGCAAGTCTCCGGGGTCATGCCGCACCCGTCGTCCGTCACCGACAGGACGGCATAGTCTCCCTGCTCGAGCCGGTCGTCCACGAAGGTCGTGCGGAGGAACTCCTTGGTGCAGCGTGTTCTGCCCGTGCCGATGCGGATCGTGCCTTCGGCGTCACCGATCGCCTCCGCGGCGTTCGTGGCGAGATTGAGGATCAGCTGGCGGATCTGCGTCGCGTCCGCCCGCACGGGAAGCGGGCGGTCCGCGGTCTCGACGGAGATCGTGACCTTCTTCGACGGGAAGAACCGCAGCAGGGGAGAGGTCTCCTGCACGATCGCGTTGAGGTCGCACGGGGCGAACTCGAGATGGCCTCGTCCGGCATAGGCGAGCAGCTCGCGGCACAGCTCGGAAGCCCGAGACGCGGCGTCGGCGATCTGGGAGATCGGCTCGCGCAGCGGATCGTCGGCGGACATCCTGTGCGAGATCAGCTCGGCATTGCCGAGCACCGAGACCAGCAGGTTGTTGAAGTCGTGCGCGATGCCGCCGGCGAGCAGGCCGAGGCTCTCGAGCTTCTGGGCCTTGCGCATCCGTTCGACCAGACGCTGGTGTTCCCGCTCGAGGCGCCGGATCGATTCCACGTCACGGGAGACCGCCAGGATGTGCGGCTTTCCGCCGATAGAGACGAGACGCGCCGAGACGAGCGCGGTGATCACCCGGCCATCCTTGACGCGGAAACGCGTCTCGAGGTCGCGTACGACGCCTTCCCGGGCCAGGCTGTCGAGCAGCAGGCGTCGCTGGTCGACATCCGCCCAGATGCCCAGCGAGAGCGTGGACCGGCCGATCAGCTCTTCGCGCCGATAGCCGGAAGCCTCCAGCATCGCCTCGTTCACGTCGACGAAGGTCCCGTCCTCGACGCGGGTGATTCCCACCGGGTCGGGCGTCGTCTCGAACACGACGCGGAAGCGCTCTTCCGATTCGCGGAGTTCGCGCTCGAACTTCCGGCGGTCCGAAATGTCCCGCAGCAGCCCGCGGATTACGTCGTCCTCGCCGGCATGTCCGGGCATCAGCACCGCACCGAGCGAGCAGGACACGACCCGTCCGTCCCGGTCGAGCATGTCGACATTGGCATCGTCGACGAAGCCGTCCTGGCGGAGTCGTTCGAGAATCTGCTCCCGCTGGGCGGGATCGGCATAGCGGTCGACGACCGGTCGCCCCTCGACCTCGCGGGGCTCGAAGCCGAGCAGCCGGCGGACGCCCGGGCTGACGTGCAGCAGGATCCCCTCGGGCGTCGTCTCGAAATAGACGTCGTGGAGATTCTCGAACAGGGCGTCGATCACGCTGCGACGCTGACCCGGCACGGCCATGGCTCTCCCCCACACTCGCGCTGGAAAAGCCAAGTCTACCGGATTCGTCAGTAACCGTAAGCCCCGGGCGGTTCGTACGACACCCAGGCCACGGCGATGCCGGCCAGGGCGGGAAGCAGCGCCAGCGCCACGCAGGCGATCCACGCCCCCTTCGGGCCGAGGCGCCGTGCGAGGCGCCGCGCGGCCAGGGCGGCGAGAAGCGGCCCGGAAGCCAGCAACCCTGCGGCCGGCAGCGGGAGTTCGGCGAAGAACGCCCCGGTGCCGAGCATCAGGACGACGACCGTGGCCAGCGGCAGGGGCAGACCACGCCACCAGCCCGGCTCGCGCGAGACGACCGAGCCGAGAAACAGCGGCGTCAGAGCCCAGGCGAGGGCACCGGCGAGTTGCCCGAACAGGGCGCTCGCGCCGAAGACCAGCAGCGGAACCGCGAGGGCGGCGGGTCCCGCGCCCGCGGCGAGGAACGCCGACGGGCGGACCGCCGTGCCGATCCGCTCGAAGGCCTCGGCGAGCAGCACGAGCGTCGCGGCCAGCAGGGCGAACATCAGACTCGCCTGCCATGGGCCCCACGCATGCCGTGCCAGCGGAGCGAGAACGAGCGGCGGAACGAGCACGGCCCACGAGATGCGCGTGACGAGCGTGAACGACCGCCGCCCGACCAGCACGGCGGACGCGGCGACCAGCGTGGATGTCGGAACGAGCGCGAAGAGCCAGGAGCGGGCATCGACGGGGGGCCAGGCCGGCGAGCCGGCGATGGCCAGGACGGACGCCAGATGGCCGCCGGCCAGGGCGAGCCCGGCCAGCAGCGCGCCGGTCGCCGGCAGTCCGCGCCGCGTGGCCCGGGACGCCGCGACCAGGAGGAACGCGGCGACCAGCGCCGGTACCAGGACGGTTCCCCAGAGTACGTCGAGCATCCGGTCGGCCTCGCGGGCGCCGGGGCGGCGCGGCTCGCGGGGGCGGGCCGGGACGACCCGCCCCCGCGCGGACTCACTGTCGAATCAGCTCGAGATCGAAGAACAGCTCGACTTCGTCGCCCACGGGGCCACCGAGACCCCATTTCATGCCGAAGTCGCTGCGGCGGATGGTCGTCCGGCCGCTGAAGCCGGTGCGGTAGCCGCCCCACGGATCCTTGCCGGATCCGACGCGTTCGAGCGGCAGGGTGATCGTCTTCTCGACGCCGTGCAGTTCGAACGTGCCGGTGATCTCGTACACGTCGCCCTTCCTGCGAACCGACGTACTCGTGAAGCGTGCCACGGGAAAGGTCTTCGCATCGAAGAAGTCGGGGCTCCGCAGGTGCTTGTCGCGCTTCTCGTCGCCGGTGTCGATGCTCTCGACCTTCACCTCGACCTGCACGCTGCTTGCCGCGGGATTCTGTTCGTCGATCACGGCCTGTCCGGACATCGCGCCGAACCGGCCCCAGGTGTAGGCGACCCCCAGGTGCTGGATGCGGAACGCGATCGTCGAGTGCACCGGGTCGATCTCGTAGGTCTCGGCGGCCAGGACGCTGCCGGAGGTCGTCAGGCCGGCGAGCAGCAGGGCGACCAGGGTGGGGAAACGTAGTGAACGCATGCGGTTGCGACTCCTCTCGCCGTTCGCACGAACGGCCCGTGACGGTCCGGAAGGAAGGGTCGTCGTCTTCCTGTCCGAAATAGTTAAGAGCTGAATCATATCAGCAGGCGGAAACCGCGCAACCGGCTTCCGCGGTCACTCCCGCGCCGGGGCCAGCAGCGGCGAGAGCCTGGCGCGGGCGCGGACCTCTCCCTCGTCGACCCGGTGCAGCGAGGCATCGATCAGCCGTACGGCACAGGCGATCAGCCGGTCGCGGCCCGACCACTCGGCCCACAGGTCGCGCCACAGCTCGGTGCGCGCGGCATCCCGCGCGACGAGTTCGGGGCGGGCGGCCAGGGCGGCGAGTGACGCCGCCAGCGCACCGGGCCGGCCGGCGCGACGGAGGGCATCGATCAGCCTCGGAATCCGGTCACGCCACGACGCCGGATCGGCCGCGAACAGCGACTCGAGCGGATTCTCCTCGTCCGGGTCGGATGACCGCGCCGCGTGCTGGGCGCAGGCGTGGAGGAAGCGGATCTCGTGTTCCAGCTCGGTCGCCTCGCCGCCGCGCCATTCGAGATGCGCGGCGAGCAGGGGGTCGGCGAAGCGGTAGAACGTCTCGCGGCCCTGCCTTTCGGCGTGCACGAACTCCGAGCCGCGCAGGAGCCCGAGCTGGCTCGAGACCGCCTGGGGCGAGCAGAAGCAGCGCCGCGCGAGTTCCCTGACCGTCAGCCCGCACCGGGCGTCGGCGAGCGCTGCGAGAAGGCGTCGTTGCTGCGGGGAGATCCGTTCGAGCAGTCCGTCGAGTTCCCCCGCGAGCCGGCCGACCGCCCGGCCGGCGTCGGCCACGACATCCGCTTCGGGCTGCTCGGCCCAGCACGCCAGGCAGGCGATCAGCCAGCGCCGCCGCCCGCCGGTCAGCCGCTGCAGCACGAAGGCGCGCGCCGAGGCGTCTTCCGGCTGCCCGGCCCCCGGGGCCACGATGCCCCGGACGGTTTCGGCCAGCCTGACCGCCCCGCGTTCCTCGACCGGGCGCGCCCTGAAGGTCTCGGCATGGCCGCCGAGCGGCGAGAACCAGGCCTCGAAGTCCAGATCCGCGCGGCGGCGCTCGATCGGGTCGGCCAGTCCGACCAGCGCCACGCGCGCGTTGCGGGCGATCCACTCGGTGACGTGACTCCAGGCCTCGAGCGGCACCGTCACCGGCAGGAAGTCGAGATTCTCCATCACCAGCAGCAGCAGGTCGTCGGCGAGCAGCTCGTCGATCAGCCCCATCGCCGCCTTCTCGGCCGCACCCGCGGGAAGATCGTGGAGTGCGGCGAGCCGGCCGACGTAGCGCGGATCTCCCCGGCGCGCGGCCACCGCGCGCGCCGTTTCGGTCAGCAGCGCGACGGGCGGCCCGCCGGCGAGCCGTCCGTCGAGCCAGACCTCGTGCACCGGACGGGCGAGGGCCCCGGCGGCCCGACGGGCGGCCCCCGCCGCGAGCAGCGACCGCCCGCTTCCCGGGGGGCCGTGGACCAGGATCGAGACCCGCTCCCCCGCGTCGAGCCGCCGGCCGAGCGCCTCCGCGACCCTGGCCACCTGGGTTTCCGCGCCGAGCAGGAGGCGCTCGAGCAGGTCGGCCGGCGCGGTCCACGGTGCGCGGAGCAGCTTTTCCAGCAGCCCTGATCGCGGTCCTGTCGGCTTGCGCAACGAATTCATCGTACAATGATATTATCGTAATTCGGACCCGTCATGCCGGGAAGAGGCGACCATGGCCTCCGCCGAGCGACGGCGTCACTTGCCTCTGCCGGGCCGCGGCCTATCATGCGACGCTCCGGTTGTTATTCCCCCGTGCCGTGCAAGGAAGACGCCTTGACACCAACCCTGCGTGCCTTTCTCCACGGTCTGATCGACTACGCCGGGCTGTTCCCGCCCGCCCGCCTGGACATGCCCGAGGCGGTGCGCATCTTCTCGGGGCTGGCCGACGACCCGTTCGGCT
>JAJRXN010000514.1 GCA_024276295.1 Acidobacteriota bacterium | reverse complement strand
GGTGGGTCGGTGCTCATCGGGACCATTGTGCGGCCGCGGGGGCGGAATGCCGAACCGCCCTCCGGATGTCGGCGCTGCATTACCGCGATGTCCGTGGTAGTTTCCAGTCGGGGCCTTCCGGGAGAGGATCAGCGAAAGATGAACACGAGATTACACTTGCGTGGCGCGGCAGGACTCGTCGTCCTCCTGGCCGCCGTGCTGGCGGTCCTCGCAGCGCAGAGCGTCCCGACCGAGATCCAGCAGCCCGGCACGCAGCCCGGCGAGGTCGCGGCCTTCGCGGTGGACTGCGACAACTGCCATTCGAACACCGCGAATCCCGATCTCGAGCCGAGCTTCGGCTGGCACGGCAGCATGATGTCGCACGCGGCGCGCGATCCGCTGTTCTGGGCGACCCTCGCCGTCGCCGAGCAGGACTTCCTGCCGGATCCCGACCCGGACCTGCGCGGCGGAGCGGGTGACCTGTGCCTGCGCTGTCACGCGCCGGGCGGCTGGCTCGGCGGGCGTTCGACGCCGACCGACGGCAGCGCCCTCGCCGGCGACGACGAGCGGGGCGTCGAGTGCGAGTTCTGTCACCTGCTCGTCAACCCGGACCCGGCGATCAACGTGCCCGGCACGGTCGAACAGCAGAGCGCACCGTTCGAGGCGTTCGATCCGCTGACCGGCGAGCCGTACCACGGCTCCGCCGAGTACGTGCTCAACAGCGAAGGGTCCCGCCTCGGTCCGTATTCCAACGTGCAGGCCCCGCACGCATGGAAGGCGTCGGCGTTCCACCGTCAGGGCGACTTGTGCGGGACGTGCCACGACGTGAGCAATCCCGCAGTCGGCGATCTGGCGCACAACAACGGCGCGCAGGTGCCGCTTGCGCCGGGAACCTTCAGCGGCGTGCTCGGCAGTCCGATCGAGGGCAAGGCGGCCTTCAACAACCCGCCGTACAAGTTCGGCATCGTCGAGCGGACGTACAGCGAGTGGAAGGCCAGCGCTCTCGACACGTACCTCGTCAACGACTACCCGTCCTTGCCGGCGGATCTGCGCCAGCCGGGAGGCGCGCTCGACGTGGCGTACCATCGGGCGTACGACGCGCGCGGCGATGCGAACTACGAGGACGGCACGGCGCGGTACTTCACCTGCCAGACGTGCCACATGAGTGCCGGCACCGGCGTCGGTGCGCGGCAGCCGAGCGCGCCGACCCGCACCGACCTGCCGCGGCACGACCTGACGGGGGGCGGCTACTGGGTGCCGGATCTCGTGATCTACCAGCACGACCGCGGCACGCTGCGCTTCGGCTCGCTGACGCAGGTCCAGCGCGACGCGATGGCGGCCGGCAAGCTCCGGGCGGAGGACATGCTCCGCTCCGCGGCGGCACTCGCTGCACAGCAGAACGGCTCGCAGCTCACCGTACGGGTGACCAACCTGACCGGTCACAAGCTGATCTCGGGCTATCCGGAAGGTCGCAGGATGTGGCTCAACGTCCGGTGGTACGACGGCCAGGGCGCGCTGATCGACGAGCACGGGGCCTACGGGCCGATCGGCCGCACGGCGACCGATCTCGACGGGACGGCGCACCAGGTCGAATCGCTGCTCGATCCCGAAGGGACGATCGTCTACGAGGTCGAGGCGGGCATGGACCGGCAGTGGGCCCAGCAGCTCCTCGATCTCGGCTACGACCCGGGGATGCCGCTGATGTGGGACCGGATGACCGACACCGTGAGCTGGACCCTCGGGCAGCTCGCCGCGCAGCCCGCCGGCTACGAGCTGCACACGTTCCACTTCGTGCTCAACAACGTCGTGCTGCACGACAGCCGGATTCCGCCGTGGGGCTTTTCCTACGACGAGGCGCGCACGCGCAACGCGCTGCCGGTACCGGCGACGCTGTACGGAGATCCCGGACCGGGGGGGACGTACCAGCACTGGGACGAGGTCGATCTGCCGATCCCGTCGGGCGCGGCACGGGCCGAGGTCCGGCTGTACTACCAGCAGACGAGCTGGGAGTACGTGCAGTTCCTCTGGCTGCAGAACGACGGGCTCAACGCGTTTCTCGGCAACGAGGGACTGTTTCTGCTCGACGGGTGGCTCAACACAGGCCAGTCGCCGCCGTTCGAGATGGCGCTGGCGAGCACCGATCTCGCTCCGATCGCCGGCGTGCCCGGCGAGGCGTCTCCCGGCTCGGTCCCCGGTGAGCAGATGACCGTCACGGCCTACGACGGGACGACCGGCGACATCACGATCGCCTACACGCCGTCGTGCGATGCGACGGACCATGTCGTGCACTTCGGGCCGCTGGCGCAGGTGGCGAGCTACGGATGGTCCGGCGCGGAGTGCCACGTCGGCGTCTCCGGCAGCGCGACGTTCAACCCGGGCGCGGAGAGCTTCTTCTTCGTCGTCGTCGGTGACGACGGCTCGGCCGAAGGATCCTACGGGCGCGACAGCGCGGGGAGCGAGCGCCCCGAGGACACCGCCACGCCGGGCTGCGAGTACCCGCAGGATCTCGCGGGCGTCACCTGCATGTAGGCGTGGTCGATCGCGCGACGCCTCGCTCCCGGAGTGCGGGCGGAGTCAACGCCGCGGAACCGGTGCTGCAGGGCGCGCGGCAGGATGCGGCACGCGGCACGGCATGCCCGCACGTTCGCGATGCGTTCGACGTGGTCGGAATCTGGTGCCCAGGGGCGGAATCGAACCACCGACACCGTGATTTTCAGTCACGTGCTCTACCAACTGAGCTACCTGGGCAGGCGGGAGCGCGGGAAAGGCTACGGCAGGGGCCGGGGGGCGTCAAGGCAGGGGCGGCCGATTCG
>JAJRXN010000513.1 GCA_024276295.1 Acidobacteriota bacterium | reverse complement strand
TCCTCGGGGACACCGTGGGCGCGCACCGGGTCGGTCAACCCTTGGGTTGATGATCCAGCGGCCGTGAACGACCAGCAGTACGAATTCGACTACTTCTTCGAGCCGCGGGGCGCGAACCGCTTCCCGTCGGTCTGGGCCCTCGACCTGAGTGCCCGCCACCAGTTCCGGGTCTTCAAGGACCTGAACATGTGGATCAAGCTCGACGCCCTCAACGCGCTGAACCGCGACCACGAGGTCTCGTACGACGTCTCCGGGAGTGCGATCCTCGATCCCAACAACGTGCCGATCGGCTTCAACCCGAGCCCGACCTTCGGCCAGGTCATCGGCCCGGGCAACTACCAGACGCCTCGGACCTTGCTGCTGACGGTCGGAGCCATCTGGTAAGCGGAGCCGCTACAACGCTTCGACTCGAGGGCTGCCGCCCTCCCTGCTCGGGGGGCGGCAGCCTCTTTTCTTGCGCAGCCAGCGGACCGGCGGGAGAATCAGATCGGTTCGGACGATTCCGGCAGATCGCTGCCGGGCGGCCCGAGCGAGGCAGGCCATGCATCTCCGAATGACGGGAACTCTTCTCGCGGCATCGTTGCTGGTCTCGACGTCGATGGTGGCCGACGGAGCCGGAGAAGAGCAGAAGCCGCCGGTGGGATCGGTCGAAGAGCAGGTCTCCATCCATCTGCTCGAGATCCCCGTGGTGGCGCTCGACCGCAAGGAGAATCCGATCACGGACCTCCGCGCCGAGGAGATCGTCGTCAAGCTCAGAGGCCGGCGCCAGCGCGTGGCGTTCCTTCAGCCGGCGATCGCGCCCGCCGAGGCGCTTCCGCCAGAACTCGCGGACGTGCGACTTCACGTCGACGCACCCGGAGGGGCCGAGTCGGTCGTCCCGGCCGTCGGCCGGGAGCCGCGCTACATCGTCCTGCTGGTCGACGTGGAGCACGACAGCAAGCTCAACCGGCCGCGTGCACTCGAGAGCGCGCTGCGCTTCGTGCGGAACGACATGCAGCCCGGTGACTTCGCTGCGGTGCTGTCGTACGACGGAGACATCAACCTCGAGACGTCGTTCACGAACGATGCGGCGGTGCTCGCCGAGGCGCTGTCCAAGGCCTGGGAGCGCTCGTCTTCGCCCTCCCTGACGATGCGGCGCAACATCGAGGACCTCCTTCGTGCGCTCGAGGAGTGCGGTCTCGGCCGCGATCGCCGCGGGACCGGCTACCTGATGAACGAGAGCTGCGTGCGGGATCTGGCGGTGCGGTACGTCGAGGAGCACAAGCCGGACATCACCGGTTTTCTTGACGCGCTCTCGACCGTGATCCGATATGCCGACGCTCTCGACGCACCGGCGACGGTGCTCGCCATCAGCCACGGTGTCGCCACGCGACCGGAGCTGGAGTTCATCGAGGCGGCGCGGGCCGTGTTCAACGACACCAACGAGCTGGCCCGGATGCAGATCACGCTCAACCTGTCCGAGGACATCCAGAAGGAACTCGACGCGCTCAAGGAGCAGGCTCTGCGCAGCGGTGTGACGTTCTACTTCATCGATCGGAACAAGCAGCCCGTCGGCCTGCGCGGGGCCCGCCAGCGCGGGTTCTACTACGCGGGTTTCTCGCCGATCGAGGTTGCGCACCAGCAGCCCCAGCGCACGAACCGCGAAGTCGCCCGGGCGACCGGCGGGGACCTGATGATCACCACCGACGTCGGCGAGGGGCTGCGGCAGGCCCTGGAGATGGAACGCGGCCGCTATCTGCTCGGCGTGTACCTCGACCGGCCGATCAGGCCGCGCGAATTCAAGTCGCTCTCGATCGAGACGACCCGCAGGAAGGTGCGCCTGCGACGCGGAATCGCGGCCTATCACAGGCCGCCGAAGGCGGAGCCGATGGCGGGTCGGTTCCGGTTCGGCAAGACGCGCCTGCTGGATCCTCCGCGGGAGGGGCGCTTCGTCCCGTTCGCCGTCGAGGTGCCGCCGCGCCAGCTCGGCTACGTGCCGACCGGCCGGCAGGTCACGGCCAGCCTGACATTGCACGTCGTCGTGGCCACGCAGCAGGGGCGTGTGATCACGGGCAGCTATCACTTCCTCGCCCACAGCTACCCGCGGGATGTCTGGGAACAGGGACAGGAAGGCCCGCTCGTCGTCCGCGGCTGGGTCGAGGCGCCCGAGGGTGACTACCGCCTCGTGGCGCGCATCCGCAACGCCAAGACGGGGCGTGGTGGAGAGATCGCGACCGCGATCCGCATCGTGACAGGGGACGGATCATCGTGACCGAAGCGTACTCCGCGGATGGCGGGTGCGGACGCTCCGGTCACGAAGGAGAACCGACGATGGCCACCAGGCAGCACGGATTCCGAACGACGTCCCGGATGTTCGCATGGGCCACCGCCACGTGGATGCCTCTCCTCGCCTTGGCTCTGCCGGGTACCGGATGCGGCAGTCTGCCGACGCGGGATCCCGACAAGGCCTGGGCACACCCCACGCTGAGCATCAGCTCGTTCATCGAGCACGGTGAGCAGGTCACGCTGGTCGTGGGAACGCGCCCGGCCTTCATTCGCCGGGACAAGGCCTACATGGGTCTCGAGTTCGCGGTTTCCAACAACGGCCTCGAGAGCCTGACCGTCTCGCGCGAGTCGTTCACACTGCTCGACAGTCAGGGCAGACAGTACCCGGCCGTCGATCCGGAAGAGCTGCGCGATGCCGGGTACAGCGTCGATCTCGACCGGCGCCTGGGGGAGATGCTCCCGGTGCTCGTCGATCGGTTCCAGAGCTACGAGTACGTGCGCAGCAACTTCACCCCGGGATACGCCGATCCTGTGGAGCGTTCGCCGGTCTATCTCCCGCGCTTCTCCTGGACCTACGGGTTCATCTATTTTCCGTATCCGCCGGACGCCCAGAAGAACCAGCGCTACGAGCTGTTGTTCAAGGCGCCGGAGGTGGACGACACGATCGTCATCCGGTTCCTTCTCGAGCACAGGGGATCCTGAGTCCCCGCGGGCCGCGGTCGAAACTGGCCCGGAGTGCCGGCCGCTTCTAGAATCAGGGCCGATCGATGGCCGTTCCCCCGTTGCGCGGAGGCATCCTCGGCGCGGCTGACCGGAGAAGAAACGGAGG
>JAJRXN010000512.1 GCA_024276295.1 Acidobacteriota bacterium | reverse complement strand
TCGAGGTCGACCTCGGGCATCCGCTCGGCGGGAACCGCGCCCTCGATGCCGTCCGGAAGCCGGACGCGGCGGGCCGGAGGGCAGGCCCGGGCGAGCCACAGGCCGGCATCGAGCAGCGGCCACGCGGCGCGGGGCTCCGCACCGAGTTCGACCCGTCCGGGACGGATCTCGAACGTCGCGTCGCGCCACCCGGCGCAGTCGACGAGCAGTCCTTCGAGCCATTCGCGCAGGCGGGTTCCGAGCGCACCTTCGTCGAGGAACGACTCCGCCGCGACCAGGGCCGCGGTCAGCGGCGACTCGCTGCTTCCGGTCAGCGTCGCCAGCCGCTGCTGGTGGTCCGAGCGCAGCCCGTGGGTCGTCAGCAGCCAGTCGGCGAAGCGGTCGTCGCGCGCATTGGAGACCATCTGCTCGAGGCGGCCGGCGACCAGCACGAACCGGCGCACGAGCTTGCGGCGCGTGATCTCGAGCACGCCGGTGGCGCGGACGAGGCCGAGCCGCCCGAGCAGGCCGGCGAGTCCCGCCGTCACGCCGAGACGGCCCTCACGCGGAATCGTCAGCGGGGATTGTCGAGTGTCCGCACCCACTGGTCGACGATCTCCTGCCGGGAACTCCCGAAGGCCCCGACGAAAGCATCGTTCTCGGAGAGGCCCTCGGCCAGCAGGTCGACCAGGTGCAGCAGGCGGGCGCGCGAGTACTCGCCGTCGAGCCAGGCGACGAACGCCAGCGCCCGCGGATACGAGAACGGCTCGAGGCCGCCTCCCTCGCGCGCGATCGACAGGGCGACCGCGGCCTCGACGCGGCGGGGGTCGCGCGGCTCGAGGAACTGGGCCAGCCCCTCGTGCAGCCAGCGCGGTGCGCGGCCGAGGCTCTTGCGATGCAGCAGGGCGTGCACCAGTTCGTGGCGCACGACCCGCCGCAGACCCGGCGTGACGCCGTCGAGGCCGGCGACCGGCAGGCGGATCTTGCCGTCGAACAGGCCGGCGACCTCGGGGCCGCTGCGGGTCGTCTCGCGGAACTGCCGTTCCGTGTAGAGGATCACGGTGACCGGCGCCCGGAGCCAGGCGTCGAGTTCGCCGGCGAGCGATTCGAGCGAATCCTCGAGCAGGTCGAGGATCGCGGCGCCGAGGCTCTCCGCCCGTTCTCCCTCGTACCGCAGCTCGAAGTGGGACGAGTCGGCGCGATCGAAGCGTGCCTCGGCGGCGAGTTCCCGGCGGACCTTGGCCAGCCGTCCGGCGAGCCGGCGGTCGTCCGGCCGCGCCGCACGGGCCCGTTCGAAGTCCGCCAGAGCGTCGCGCAGACGATTCTCGCGGTACGCGATCTCGCCGCGCAGCACCAGCAGCCGGGCATCGTCCGGGGCGAGCGCGAGGCCCGTGGCGACATGGGCCCCTGCATCGCCGAGCCGTTCGTCGGCCACGGCGAGCCAGCCGGCCTCGATCAGCGCCACCAGATGGTCCGGGGCATACGACAGCGCGCGACCGTAGGCGGTCCGCGCCCCGTCGAGGTCGCCCTGCCCGGCGAGCGCCCGCCCTTCGATCACGTGCAGGTCGGCCAGGGCGCGTTCCAGACGGACGCGGTCGGTGTCGCGACCGGCCCGCCGGAGTTCCCTCTCGAGCCGCTCGATCCGCTGCGCGATCGTCCGGGGATCGGAGGCCGCGCTCCGATCGGCTGCCGCGGCGGACGCCGGCGACACCCCGGTGGCAGGCCCGAGGACGAGCAGGACGGGCAGGAGGACCCTCACGGGACGGCGACGTCTCCGAAGAGCCGGGGCAGCGGCTTGCCGGCGGAACCGAAGTAGGTCGGGATCCGCAGCCGGCCCGCCTCGGCGGCCTCGCGCGAGGCGAAGTCGCCCCAGCAGAGCGCGTAGCAGTCCCGTCCGGCGTACCGGCGCGGGACGACGATCAGCTCGTCCCCCGGCACGTTCCGGAACGCCTTGGACACGTTGGCCGCCGCGCAGACCAGCGCGACCTGCAGCGTCCAGCGGTCGGCGCGCGCGCGCGCCCAGGTGGCACCGCGCGCAGCCGCCTCGCGGGTGCGCCCCGCCGTGGCCAGCCGGCGGATGTCGGTCGGCGTGACGTCGGCCGGCGGGGAGGAGGGCGTCTTCTCCGTCACCTCCTGGAGCACGTCGCGCGCCTCGCGCGGAGCGGGCCGGGTGATCGGCGGCGGCTGCGGTGCGGCACGCTTCTCCTCGACGACGGCGGTCGCGGGGGCGGCGGGGGTCGTGGCCGGGGTCGGCGCGGGTCGGGTCCTGCCTTCGGTCGGGGTCGGGGCGCTGGGCAGGTCGAGCCCGGCCGCCGGCTCGCCGCCGCCGGCGACGTCGGGGATCTGGCGGTAGTCGATGCCGCCGGCCGCTTCACGCTCCGCCGCGACGTCGGTGGCGGGGGCGCCGGCCTCGGCCGTCTGGACGCCGTCGACCAGGCCGGGGAGGCTTCCGTCGTCGCCTCCGCGCAGGAGCATCGCTCCGGCGACGATGATCACCACGACGCCGAAGATCAGCGCGGCCGTGACGAACGCCCGGCCGGATCCGCCGCGGGTGCCGTCCTCGTAGTCCTCGTCTTCGGGTTCGATGGTGATCGGGCCCTCGTACCGCAGTTCCGCGGTCGGGTCGGCGTCCTCTGGCTCCGGCGCGTCGTCCTCGAACAGGTGCTTGAGGTCCTTCCCGCGCCCGGCATCGTGCTGGTCGTCACGCTCCATCGGGATCCTCGGGCCCGGCCGTCGAGCCGGTTCACGGGCAGAACCGGACGCCCGTCGGGCTTCGGCGGATTATAGCGTCGCCAGCCGGCTCCGCGGCGCGTGTTGCCTACTCGATCCGGTGGAACAGGCGATGCCAGCGGGTCCGCGAGTAGAAGAAGATCACCTTGCGCGACATCGAGACCAGCCGCTTGAAGCCGGTGTTGAGGTGGTCGTTCTTCTGTTCCTTGAACGAGTACCAGACGAAGAACGCCCGCCCCTTGATCACCGAGCGGGGCACGAAGCCCCACACGCGCGAGTCGTTCGAATTGTCGCGGTTGTCGCCCATCACGAAGTAGTGCCCGGCCGGGACCCGCCGCGGTCCGGTCGAGCCGTGACGTCCGCGCTCCGCCAGCTTCACGTAGGGCTCGTCGAGCGGGACGCCGTTGACGATCGCGTACCCCTCGCGCACCTCGACCACGTCCCCCGGCAGGCCGATCACCCGCTTGACGAAATCGACGTCCGGATCGCGGGGGAACCGGAACACGATCACGTCTCCCCGCGCGATCGGCCGCTGGCCGAGCCACAGGGGGCCGTCGTCGCCGGGTGCCCCGTAGAGCATGCGGTTGACCAGGATGTAGTCGCCGACCAGCAGCGTGTCGAGCATCGACTCGGTCGGGATCTTCGACTGCATGAACACGAACGTGCGGGCGAACATCAGGATCAGCACGAAGACGACGATCGTCTCGAGGTACTCCCGCAGGACCGACTTCGGCAGCACGGCCGCCTCACTGCCGGCCTGCGCCGCGCCGATCACGTCCGTCTTCGTCATGCCTGCTCTCCGTCGAGTACCTGCCGCACCGCCTCGCCCGCCGTGCGTGCGAACCGTGTCGACCCGGCGACCCGAGGGTCGAGCCGGCCGGTGCGTGCGAGATCCCGCGCCATCGATTCCCAGAAATCGTCGAGGATCACGACCGGCGCCGCAAGGGCACCCGCGCGCCGGTAGGCCCACAGCAGTGCCAGCTCGGCGAGCGTCCCGGCTCCTCCTGCAAGGACGACGAACCCGCGCGCGAGCAGGAACAGCCGGTGCGTGCGGGCCGCGAGGTCCGGCTCTTCGATCTCGAGCGTCAGGTAGCGGTTCGGAACCCGCCCGCGAAAGATCCGGCAGGTGACACCGATCGCATCGCCGCCCGCCTCGCGGGCTCCCCGGCTCGCCGCCTCCATCACGCCGCCGTACCCGCCGCAGACGACCGGCAGCCCGGCGGCCGCGACGGCGCGGCCGATCTCCAGCGCCGCCCGCCAGGCCGGCGTGTCCGGCTCGGCGTCGGATGCTCCGAAGACCGCGATCCCCTCGGCCGGCCGGCCCTGCTCGACGCGTCCCATGGCGCTGATCCTATCCCCGGCACCCGCCCCGCGCCCTGCCGGTGACGAGATCGGGCCGGCCGGCCAAGGAAGATGCGGGGGAACCGGCCGGCGGGCAGGCAGCGTGCCGCCCGCGGGATGCGCCGGTATGATCAGCCCTCGTTTTCG